>DATJFA010000614.1:0-2962 GCA_035496015.1 Terriglobales bacterium
TATGCCGGACTTCCACGTGGTGATGTTCGATTATCACGGGGTTCCGGTATACGTCCGACTGGATCTCGGCTGCGAGTCAGAAGAACTGGCACGCTTCATGGGGCCGAAGGGCATTCTGGATGCGGGCGAGTTCCAACTGCGTCATAATTTCCAGCCCGGCATTGACCTGGCGCCCAGCTATTACTCCTCCGGATTCCCGCAGAAGATGCGCGAGGAATACGTTGCCGAGTGGCACGCCAAGAACGATCCGCCTTTGGGCAAGGAGCCGATGTACCCCACCACGGTTTACGCCGGCCACGACTGGGACGACGTGAAGCCGCACTTGTGGAACTTCTTCCAGGCGGTGAAATCGCGTAAACCGGTGGTGGAAGATGCGGTGTTCGGCAACCATGCGGCGATCGCCTGCCACATGGCCAACGAAGCGTACTTCCGCAAGAAGACCGTCTATTGGGATGAGGCTTCGAAAAACATCCGAAGCTAGCGCATTGCGGCAGACAGAGCGGCGGCTGCGGTCGCCGGGTTGTTTTTTAGCTGGAATAGCTGGCTAGCTCAGACACTTGGCAGAGATGTCGCTGGTAACCCCTCATGTTTAACTCCCAACTGATCTGCAACGACAACCGTCGGTACCGATCCGGGTTGGGAGGATCCGCATCAGGGGGATCCGTACCAGGAGGATCCCTATTAGGGGATCCGTATCAGGGCACGCCTTCAGGCGTGCCGATGTCGGATTTTAAAGAAGTCGGCTTTAGCCGCTGATGAGCGTAAGCGAAAAATTCATCCTCGCTCTCGACCAGGGCACAACCTCGAGCCGGGCCATCATTTTTGGCCACGAAGGTCAAATTCTCAGCTTGGCACAACAGGAGTTTGAGCAAATCTACCCGCGCCCGGGCGAGGTGGAGCACGATCCTGAGGCGATCTGGAATTCGCAGCTGAGCGTGGCCCGCGAAGCTCTGCAGCGGGCCGGCATCTCGGCCGGCCAAGTCGCGGCCGTCGGCATCACCAACCAGCGCGAAACTACGATTCTATGGGAGCGCGCCACCGGGCGCCCGGTGGCCAATGCCATCGTCTGGCAAAGCCGGGTGAGCGCGCCCATTTGCGACCGGCTGAAGGCGGAAGGCCTGGAGAAAACCTTTCGCGAGCGCACCGGGCTGGTGCTGGATGCATATTTTTCCGGCACGAAAATCAAGCACCTCCTGGATACCGTGCCTGGTCTGCGTTCTCGCGCTGAGCAGGGCGAAGTTCTGTTCGGCACGGTGGACAGCTTCCTGCTGTGGCGGCTGACCGGCGGGCGCCGCCATGCCACCGATGTAAGCAATGCCAGCCGCACCCTGCTTTTCAACATCCGCACCCTTAACTGGGACGAAGACCTGCTCAAAATTCTAGGCGTGCCGCGCGCCATGCTGCCGGAGGTGCTTTCGAGCAGCGAAGTTTATGGCCAGACCGAGGCCGCGGTGCTGGGCGCGCCCGTACCCATCGCCGGAGTGGCTGGAGATCAGCAGGCCGCTTTGTTTGGCCAGGCATGCTTCCAGCCGGGAATGGCGAAGAACACTTATGGCACCGGTTGCTTTGCCTTGCTCAACACGGGCGCGAAGCCGGTAGCCTCGCAAAAAGGCCTGCTCACGTCGGTGGCCTGGAGGATCGGAGCTGAAGTCAACTACTGCCTGGAAGGCGCGGTCTTCATCGCCGGGGCGGTGGTGCAATGGCTGCGCGATGGTTTGCGGATCATCGCCACCTCCGGCGAGGTGGAAGCCCTGGCGGCGTCGGCGCGCGATTCCGCCGGCGTTTATTTTGTGCCCGCCTTCGTGGGCCTGGGCGCGCCCTACTGGGACCCTTACGCCCGCGGCACGATTATCGGAATCACTCGTGACACCACCCAAGCCCACATCGCGCGCGCTGCGCTGCAATCCATCGCTTACCAGACGTTTGACGTGCTTCGCCTGATGCAGGAGGAAGCCGGATTGCGGCTGCCCCACCTGAAAGTGGATGGCGGCGCCGCCTGCAATGCGCTCCTGATGCAGTTCCAGGCTGACCTGCTGGGCGTGCCCGTGCGGCGGCCGGAGGTGCTGGAAACCACGGCGCTGGGAGCCGCGTACCTGGCCGGGCTGGCCACCGGTTACTGGAAAGACCGGCAGGAGATTGCCACCCATTGGTCGCTGGAACGCGAATTCACCCCCCACTTGCCGGCGCCGCAACGCGAGCAATTGTGCAGACGGTGGGACCAAGCCGTAGCGCGCTCCCGCGCCTGGTCAGAACAGTAGCTTCCCTTCCCCTGGCGCGGCTAACGGTTTCGCGTTATCCTGCTGGCGCACGTCCCTCCTGACCGGCAGTGATGCCGGGTGCGCATTTCCCTGGCAGCCAATTGGAATCGGCTTGGAAATTCTGGTAGCATTCCCAGACTGTCACCGTTGGTGACACAACACTGTTCCCCACTGACGATCGAAAGTTCAGCAAGATGTTGCGGGAACGAATTATGCGAACTGGGGCCAAACTTGCACATCCGGAGTGGGCGAGAAAGATTCAGGAACTTCGCCACAAGCTGAAGCTCAGCCAGACTGCTTTCGCCGAGTTGCTGCAAGTGTCGGCGATGGCCGTCTCCCGCTGGGAACGCGGCATCAATGAGCCTCCCGGCCAGGCTTACGTCGCTCTGGGAAAATTGGCGGGAGCCCCCGAATGTTGGTATTTCTGGGAGCGAACCGGCTTGAAGAGGTCTGACCTGGAAAAAGCCTTAAAGCGGAATACCACCTGACGCGTAATCCTGACCGCCGCTTGTTGTAGTCGGAGAGAGCAGCTAGGCGGCGCTGATGTGCTTGCGCCTTAGGTGAGTCTCGAACCATTGCCGGGCCAGTTTGGAGACTTCAGCCAGCGCGCCGGGTTCTTCAAACAGGTGAGTCGCTCCAGCAACGATCTGCAAGTCTTTCTCCGCGTGCAGCTCCTGCAATGCCGCGCGGTTCAACTCCAGAAC
>DATJFA010000615.1:0-16347 GCA_035496015.1 Terriglobales bacterium
TTGCGGGCGGGCCACCAACCCGGTCAGACCCACCGCATCCGCATATTTCAGGTAAGTGTCAATGGAGGCCACCACCACGCGCGCTTCCACGGTGATCAGATCAATGCCCACGAGAGAAATGCGCACCCAGGCGTCAATGACAATGCCTTTGTCCAGTACCCGGTCGAGTACGTCAATCAGACTTGAACCGCCAGATACCCGCTCTACTGCCATGAGGAAGTTCCTCCTAAACTCCGCCTAGCGCGTGCGTTTGGCCGTGCGTCGCGCGCGGGTAGGATTTCTTGTTGTTGCCCCCGGGGGGACCCGCGGCAACGCCGTCGTTGCCGCCGGCGCCGTCAAATGGGGATCGTATTTCCACCAGTTCAAGCCAATTTGCTCGGCCTTATCCACGGAACAGACCAGCAGCCGAATGCGAATCGTGAGCAGTTCCACGTTGGCCAGTGAAATGCGAATGTCGCCGGCAATAACCAGTCCTTTGTCGAGGACGCGATCGAGAATATCGATCAGGTTCGTGGTTCCGGAGACAGCTGGCACGCGTTCCATAGGTTGGATTTGCCGCGAGTACCTTGCACCCGAGCAGTTATCCGCGGCGAGGGCACGAAACCCGCATCCTAAAGCGGCTTGCGCCCACTGTCAAATGTCGCGGGGCAACACTTACAAGCGTGAGTAATCTGCAATGGGAAACCAAAGTACCGGCTGGAATGTTCCTTCGCCAACAACCCAAGCTGCTTCGGCCCAGCACACGAAGTACAAAATTAGATTCCGCAGTATACGTTATCGTTGCCTGAGGCGGTCACTTTTCCAGCAGATTGCCCAGGGGGCCCAAGTCGAGGTTGAGGTCGGCGATGGTCAAGCCAAAGTGTTGAGCGAGCTCCTGAATCTTTGCTTCCAGAGTCATGAGCGCCGTCCCCATGTTTTCGATCTCGGGGTCGCTGAGAGAGCCGCCTTCCATGCGGCGGATGGCTTGGCGTTCCAGCAGCCTTCGCAGCAGCTCGATGAGGCTCAGCACCAGGCGGGCGAGCCCCTGCTCGATATTCTCCGGGGAACAGTCAATCCGCTGCGCTCCGCCATCGGCGCCGCCTTCGTCCAGCCGCCGCTTCAGGCTGGAGATGGCAGCTTCGATTTCACCCGGCGAAATCTGTCGTGGCTTATCCATTAAAGATCCTTAAGCTCCAGGAATTCCGCGGGGGGCCAGGGGCCGCTCAGCCGGGCTCCCGGCAGGGTGTCGCTGAGTGCCTGGGCCGCACGCTGGAAGCTGGTGACGGAGTCGCGGCGGAGCAGCGCATAGCAGCGTATTCCGCCATCCGTCGGCCGCTCCCGCCACTCCACTACCCAGGAACGGGTGGCCTGATTAAAGCTTTCGGCTGTTGCCTTGAGTTCTGCTGCCCGAGCCTGGCGCTGCTGAAGGTACTCACGCCCTGACGCAGCCTGGGAACCTCCCTCCCTGGCCTGAGTCGTGCCAATGTGGATCTCCAGCTGGACCATGTCGCGCAGGCGCGACAAGGCCTCGATATATTGCGGAGCGTGTTCTCGAAGATGCTGCCGCAACTCGTCCACATTCTCCAGCAAGCTGGGGAAGCGGAAGGGAATAATTGCCACTTGGCGGAAAAGAGCCTGCAGCACCTGATGGAAGCCATAAGCGGATTCGACGGCGGGAACGCGGGAGAGATGCTCTCGGGTCTCGAAGCGGGAAAAACAACAGCGCAGGCCGAACCCCTGCAACTCTTCCACTCTGGCTCCCGCTATCGCAGCGGAAGGCATTTCTATCGCCGCCGATGCTTCCATGACGCAGTAGGCCAGCAAAGGCATGGCTACGGGCGCCCTGCACGGTCAGGCAGTTGTTCCAGGCGCATGTGCCGCAAGGCTGTTTCCACCGAAGTGAGCACCACGTTCAGGCCGACGTAAACCAAGTCCACGCCAGCCAGGGAAATCACCAGGCTGCCGTGAATGACTACTCCGGCGTTAAGGACGTGATCCAGGATATCGAGCAGGGAGACCTCGTCCTGTCCAGACAGCCCCGCCAGCAGATTGTTATCGGCCATAGGCCAGGCTCCGTGCCCTCAAGCGCGGCCTGCCTCCTCTTTCTGGGTGCGAGACACGAAGGAATAGGGAGGCCAGGGACCGCTAAGTTCGATGCGCCGCTCCCCTTCCCAGTCCTGGGAAAAACGGGCCATGAGCTGCTGCAGTTTGCCGCGCTGCGAACGCTTCACCAGCAGGGAGCCCTGCCAATGCAGGCCGCGCTGGCCGCGGCTGACCGCTCCGGCGCCGGCGGCGGCTTCCACCGCCACTCCTTCCAGAGCCCGCACGAACCGCTGCACTTCAGCATCGGCGGTGCGAGGCGCCTCCGCCAGCAAGGCGGCGGCCTTGGCCTGCAGATAATCGCGCCCTGACTTGGCTCCGGCAGCCACCTGCGGCTGAGCTTGCAGGCCGAACACCTTCACTCCCCACTCCTCACAGCCGCTGATCCGCTTCAAGTCGTGGACGAGAAGCGCTTTGTTCTTCTGCACGTCGGCAGTTAGGGAAGCCGGAGTGCGAAATACGGTGCCAAAGCGCGCCGGCAGAATGTCATGAGAGTTGGCAATGGCGGCGACTGCCTGCTGGTGACGCACACTTACCTCGGCAAGCCATTCCAGGTTTTCCATGTTCCGCGCCAGATTTTCGGCAAATTCTATCTTGTCCACGCGACTGGTCCAGCACACCAGGCCGCCGCAGGGCAGGGCCTCTACGCTGGCGGCGGCATCCCCCCCGGTGATGCCGGGAACGGCTCCTTCGCCTTCCCGGGTGATTCCGTAAAGGTAGAGAACCCGATTGCGGTCGCGCGATTTCACACCGGTTGCCATAGTTGTGCGGTCAGGCTGCGCAGGCCCCGCTTGCCCGCGATTTCCGCCGCAAAATTCTTCAAAAGGTAAATTTCAGCAGAGTCGCCGCCACGCCGCAAACCCGCCAGAGTCGACAGCTGCCACTGCCGCGTGCGCCGGCACCGGCGGCAGCCGGCCACATCGGCGGGGAACAGGACGCGGTTGACCAACAGCGGTCCGCCGGCAATACCTAAGCCTGCAAGCTGCTGGCGCAAGCGGTCGGTTTCGCGGTCCGGAAGAGGCTCGGGGAGCATTACCGTCCACACCCGGGCGCGTTGGCTGTCTTGAAGGAGCGACGCCAGTTCGCGGACGCGCTGGCCGAAAGCGGCGATTTCCACCGCCACATCCTGAGCGAGAGCTAGTGTACGGTGGGCTGCGAGGGTTTTCAACAGCAGGCGCGACCAGAGCAGCATGCGCTGTGGCAGACGCAACAGCTCCAGCGCGTGCCCGGTGGGCGCCATGTCAATAATCACGGTTTGCGCGCCAGCCGCCAGCAGGTGAAGTATGCGGAACACGGCGAATACCTCGTCCACCCCGGGAGGGACGATGTCCAGCAAGGCGGTAAACAGCCGCCGCTCAAAGGAAAGCTCCACATGCACTCCTGAGTGTTCCCGGGAGAGTGCCTGGTCAATCTTATCCTTCATGCCGCGCACCCAGGCGGCGAACTCGGCGGCTGAGTCCATTTCGGCGGCGGTAAAGCACGGGTCGCCCAGGACGGGCTGCGGCTGGTTCACGACCTCCTGCTGAAAGATATCGTCGAGGGAGGGCGCGGGGTCTACGGAGCAGATGGTAACCGCTTGCTTAGGGCGGGCAGATCGGCTGCGAAAGCCCAGGCCGGCGGAAACGGTGGTCGTGCCGACTCCCCCTTTGCCAATCACGAGGATTAGCTTTGACTCGGGGAGCGGCCAAGGCGCCGGGCGGAGGCGAAGCTCAGGCGCGCGTGGCGGCTGAACTTCCGGGACCCGTTTAACCTTTCCCTCGAACACCTGCTCTGCGAAGGCGTTCAGGAAGGCGGCTCCCTGCACCGGCGCTCCCCAATCCTCTCCCATAAGCACGCGACGCCCCGGGTAATGCTGGCGCAGGATTTTGCGGGCTGCCGCCGTCAGCGCCGCCCGGCGTCGGCACAGAGGGCACTTGCCCGCCCGCAGCACCGCCCGGTTCAGGACCACGGCAGAAATCTCGACAGGGAGCGACGAACTCCGTAACGCTTCCGTCACCCGCAAAGCCTCGTTCAGAGAAAACTTCTCCGGGCTCGTGACCAGGAAAATTTGGGCATCACGACTGATCGCCTGACGGACGGCTCGCACCATGGCCCGCCAGTCCCGCAGGAAGCGCTGCGGGCCGCTCTCCACCTTGCCACCAAAGTGGGCAGCCAGAATCTGGTCGCGGCTGCCGGCAATCTCCAGAAAATCGAGGAAGCGGGCGAATTGTTCGGGCAATTGCAGCAGGCGCAGAGTGTGGCCGAAAGGCGCAGTATCCAGCACGATGTGCTCGTATTTGCCGGAGGAGAGGGCTTGTTCCACGGCCAGCAAGGCGGAGATTTCGGCCAGCCCAGGCAGGGCCGTATCCAGCAGGGGCTCAATCTCCTGGCGGGAAAATATGGTGCCCTGCTCCAGCGTTGCCAGCAGCGCTTCCTTGTATTTGCCGATAAAGGCGCGGAATTCCTTTTCCGCATTCACCTGCCAGAGGAAGACCCGGTGACGTCCGGGCAGGGCAACCGCTTGTGGGCGATCGCCCAAGCGAGTCCCGAACAGATCGGCCAGGGAATGGGCCGGGTCGCTGGAGATGAGCAGCACCCGAGTGCCGGCTCTCTGAGCCCTCAGAACGGCGTAGGCAGAGGAAGCCGTAGTCTTCCCTACCCCGCCCTTGCCGATAAAGACACTCAGCTCAGCCACGCCCGTATTCTAGCCATGGATGGATGTTTGCGACGATTTGCACAGTGGGCAAAAGCGGGGTGCCAAGGTACACTGTCCTGGAACCTAGAGGGGTTGCAGAAAGTAGGTCCCGCCCCCAGGCCCCTGAACTGGAATCCGGTGAAAAAGCGGAAATCAACTCCTCCCAAGCCCAAGGGTCCACGGCTTAAGGCATTGCCGCCCAACACAGCCGCGGCTCGCGACGAAGGTCCGCGCCTTCTTCCCCTCACGCCGGGCAAAGATCACACTGGGCTAGAGCACTTCCTACGCTTAGCCGACGTGGCTTTAGGCCGCAGGAAGCGCGATCGCGACCGCCTGCCCTGACCCCTTCCACAGCTTACTGCACTGTGAGTTGTACTGTCGTCGAACTTTCCTGCGACCCAGAAGTAGCATGCACCAGCACAGTGTAAGTGCCGCTGGGCGTAGCTCCGTTGCTGGGGGTGGGCGGAGTTGAATTCACGGGAGGGGGCGAGCTTTGGGAGCTGGCGCTCCCGCTTCCGCCGCAGCTGAGCAGCGAGGCACAGACCAGCAGGGCGAGGAAGATCGCAAAGAGCCGCCATCTTCCTCCCCGGCCCGGAACCAGCAAAAGCGGGAAAATTGGAAGCAGCAAAGCGAACCAGAGGGCCGGGTGCTTGCTCGGGTGAAGAAGCGCGGCGGCGCCGGTGCTGGTGTTGACGGTCACCTTTGTGGTCACACCGCCTGCCTGGGCGGTGGCAGTAGCGGGAGAAAACGTGCAACTTGCCCCGGCCGGCAAGTTTCCACAGGAAAACGAGAAGTCCTGGCCCACTGCGGCCCCGACCGGGTTGAAGGTCAGGGAATAGGAGGCCGCCTGGCCGGGAGTGACACTGGCCGTGAAGGGCGAAGCGACCAGGGCGCCTGCCGCCGTAGTCTGGGGCGGCGCAAAAGTCTGAATACCGAACACGCTGTTGGTCGGCACGCCGGCATTGAACTTGGAAATCAGCGCGCCCTTATCGAGGTCGAAGCGCACCACGTCGGAGGTGCAGTAGTCTGTTGCCCAGAACGAGGTGCCGTCGCCGTCCAGGGCCAGGGCCGACCAGCAGTCCTCGCCAGGAGCATCGTAAGTCTGCAGCAACTTGCCGTCGGCGTCGAAACGCTTGATGTTCTTTAAATTGGCCACTACAACGCCGTCGTCCGGCAGAATTCGCACACCCAGAGCTTCAGCCAATTGCGAAGTCAGCGGCGGCATCTGCTTCCGATCGCAAACATTGAAGCGCAGCACCGAGGGACCTTGTGAGGTGTAGTAAATAGTGCACTGGTCAGAGGAAAGATCAATCCAATCGGTGCCTTCCTGCTCGACTACAGGCTGATAGACGGCGGTGATGGTGCCGTACGGATCCAGCTTAACGATGGCGTGGCTGCAGCCCGTTTCGCCCACGTAAGCATTGCCGGCATTGTCAAACACGATGGATTCCGGCTTACAGTTGTAGCCCGAGCCGAAACCGGCAGCCGGACCTAACCCGGGAAACTTGCTGACGGCATTGGCAGTAAAATCGGTAACGTACAGATTAGAGAAAGCATCGAACGCCATCCCGGTGGTAGAGCCCCCCATGTTGGTGCTGAGCGTTGCCAGAGGCGAGCCGTCCTTGCCGAACCGCTTCACCTGGCCGTTGTTGATTCCGACGAACAATGAGGGCGTGTCGGCAACGTTCACGCTCACGCTGCCCACGTAGCCGTTGCCGGAAGTGTCTTTGGCTGTAACCACTGCTTTAAAGTTCCCCCCCGAAACATAGGTGTGGCTTACGGTGGGACCCCCCTGGTAGTAGCCATCGCCGAACTGGACTACCACACTGGGAGTGCCGTCGGGATCGGTGCAGTTCGCGGTTACGGTCACGGCCAACGGGGCCTTGCCACTTGCCGGCGAGGCTTGCGGCGAGCACTGCAAAGGAGGTGAAACGTGGACCGTCTGGCTGGCTGAGCCCTGTCCAAAGTCATCGAATGCCGTCAGGACCGCCGTGAAAGTTCCACTGGAATTAAATTTATGCGTAACGGTGAAGCCCGGGTTCACGAATGTGATCGGGGTTCCGTCGCCCCAATTTATGAATACCTGGGTGATGCTGTTATCGGGAGAAGTGCAGAGCCCAGAAGCGGTAACGCTCAGAGGAGCGACGCCGGAGGCGGGGCTCACGTTCAGCGTGCATGTTGGTTGTGCCAGCGCTGCTTCAGCCGATAACAGGCAAAGCAGGGCAACGGTGATGAGCATGCCGCGGCGCATGGTCTCCTCGCGTGAACGGGATCGAAGGGCGTTAGACAGCAGGAGCACGTCAGAAGTGGCAGGAACCTGAGTGAATTTGGTTTAGCAACTCTGACGCGGATGGGCGCGGCGTGTCAAGGGAGAGAGCTTAACTTGTTGGGCTACAGCAAGGAATGAAAAGCGGCATTGCGGTATCTCGCGAGCTGGCGACTGCAAAAATCGCAACATGCCTGACCCGCGCCCGCGGGACTATACTTGGCGACGCTGAATTTGAGCACGCATTCGGGAGAAGCCATGCAGAAACGCAAGCTGGGGAAAAGTAATTTACAAGTATCGGCGATCGGACTCGGCTGCATGGGACTGAGCTTTGGCTTAGGGCCGCCAGTGGATAAGAGGCAGGGGATTTCGCTGATTCGGGCCGCCGTCGAACGTGGGGTCACGTTCTTTGACACAGCCGAGGTTTATGGGCCCTTTGCCAATGAAGAACTCGTGGGAGAGGCCCTGGCTCCCTTCCGCGATAAGGTCGTAATCGCCACCAAATTCGGATTCAAAATCGAAAACGGTAAGCAGGCTGGTTTGGATAGCCGCCCCGAGCACATTAAAGCAGTCGCCGAGTCTTCACTCAAACGCCTGAAGACCGACCTCATTGATCTGTTCTACCAGCACCGCGTGGATGACAAGGTTCCTATCGAAGATGTGGCGGGAGCTGTCAAGGAGCTGATCCAACAAGGCAAGGTGAAACACTTTGGACTGTCGGAAGCAGGCGCAAAGACGATTCGCCGGGCCCACAAGGTGCAGCCTGTGGCGGCGCTGCAAAGCGAATACTCGCTGTGGTGGAGGGAACCAGAGCACGAGATCATACCTACGCTGGAAGAGCTCGGCATCGGCTTCGTGCCGTTCAGTCCACTGGGCAAGGGCTTTCTCACCGGAGCCATCGACAAGAATACGCAGTTTGACAAGAGTGATTTTCGCAATATTGTCCCCCGGTTCTCACCGGAGAACCGCGACGCCAATCAAGCCGTGGTGGAGTTGATTAGCAAGTTCGCCCAGCAGAAGAAAGTGACGCCGGCCCAGATTGCGCTGGCTTGGCTGCTGGCCCAGAAGCCGTGGATTGTGCCCATTCCCGGTACGACAAGGATGCACAGGCTGGAAGAAAATCTCGCGGCCACCGAGGTAGAACTTTCGGCCGACGAACTCCGCGAACTAGGAACCGCGGCTGCGAAAATCCCAGTCCGGGGTGCCCGCTATCCCGAGGAATTGCAAAAGCTAGTGGGGCGCTGATCGCAGCCGGGCCGGCCAGGGGGGCCCCAGTCGCATCGCGCCCCTCATCGGAGGTTCCCATGCTCAAGCTGAGACCGAGCAAGGCAAGGCCGCGCACCGAACGGCCACAGATTCCTGATTATGGAATCAGCAAGGGCAAAACCGGTTTGTTGCCCTGGAAGTGGGCAGAGAAGAAGCTCGCTGAGTGCCGCGAGTACTGGTTTGTGACCGTACGGCCCGATGCTCGGCCTCACGCCATGATCATCTGGGGCTTGTGGTTCGACGGTGCATTCTGGTTCGGCACAGGCAGCAAGACGCAAAAGGCACGAAACCTGGCGAACAATCCCAACTGCATCGTAGGCACACAGAACGCTGCCGAGGCGGTGATTCTCGAGGGAGTCGCTGAACTGGTCACAGACGCGGCTGTCCGTAAGAAGTTGGAACCAATCTCGCTCCGTAAGTATGGAATGAGCGGCGGCGGCTCTGAGCCTGTCTACCGTGTGCGCCCAGGACGTGTGTTCGGTCTTATCGAGAAGAGCTTCCCGAAAACTGCTACCCGCTGGAGATTCGATTAACGGTGCTCGAAACTTGGAATCGGTTGCTCATAGCTACGCTTCAGCGTAACTCGGTTCTATAAACTTTCGGGCGCCCTATCTACTTTTGGTATTGCTCGTCGCTGACGTGCTCCATCCACTCAACAACCTTCCCATCCTTTTTCTCTTGAATAGCGATGTGGGTCAATGCCCGTGCTCGGCGCGGCCGCGTGCCAGTGCTTCTCGCCGGGAGAAAACCAGACCACGTCACCAGGGCGGATCTCCTCGATGGCTCCGCCCCAGCGCTGAACCCATCCACCGCCAGCCGTTACGATCAGCGTCTGGCCGAGGGGATGCGTGTGCCACGCGGTTCTCGCGCCCGGCTCAAAAGTGACGCTGGCGCCCTGAACCAGGGCCGGATCCGGCGCCTGAAAAAGTGGATCAATACGAACTGAGCCTGTAAACCACTCAGACGGGCCTTTCGCCGAAGGTTGTGAACCTGCTTTCGTTATCTGCATGGTGGCAATCCTGCACTTTCGTTCTTGGTTGCGTCTGTTGTTAAGGCCGCAGCAGCGCCTTGATGGCGCGGCGCTCGTCCATGGCACGGTAACCTTCCGCAACCTGCTCCAGGGGCAAGGTCAAATCAAAAACCTTGCCCGGGTTGACCTTGTCGTTCAATACGAGTTTGATGAGTTCAGGCAGGTAGCGGCGCACTGGAGCCGGCCCACCGTGCAGATGCACGTGCGAGAAGAACAATTGCTCACCGTCCAGCGAAACCCCGTGCGGCACGCCGACATAACCGATGTAGCCGCCGGGGCGCGTGCAGTTGATTGCCTGCGTCATTGATTGCTGAGTGCCGACGCATTCCAGCACCGAGTCAGCGCCGATTCCTTTAGTCAGTTCCTTGATGCGCGCAATTCCTTCCTCGCCTCGTTCACTTACAATGTCCGTGGCGCCAAATTCGCGTGCGAGCTTCTGGCGAGAGGGATGGCGGCTCATGGCGATGATTCGCTCTGCCCCCATTTTTTTGGCGGACAGCACGCCGAGCAATCCGACTGCGCCGTCGCCGACAACTGCCACCGTCGAACCTGGTTTCACGTTGGCCGCGTCGGCGGCGAACCAACCCGTCCCCATTACATCCGACAGCGTTAGCAGGCTCGGGATGAGGCCTTCTGAGGGGATTTCGGACGTGGCGACCAGGGTGCCATCCGCCAGCGGCACGCGCAAGAAAGGCGCCTGGGCGCCGCCGACCAGCTCCCGGTGCTGACAAGAGGACTGGTACCCAATTTGGCAGGTCGGACAGGTATTGTCGGATGCGAAAAACGAGCCGATGACGAACTGCCCCTGCTTAACACTTTTCACCGCTTGGCCGACTTCCTCGACAATGCCGCAGTACTCGTGACCCATAGGGGTTGGTTGCGTGATTTCGGCGATGCCGCGATACGGCCACAAATCAGACCCGCACACACATGCCGATGAGATCCTGATAACGGCGTCTGTCGGTTTCATGATCTTGGGAAATTCCCGCTCCTCAAAACGCACGTCACGTGGTCCGTACAGAACTGCTCCTTGCATGCTTTCATCTCCTTACTTCATCAGCTGGTTCACAACCTTAGATGTCAGCATCGGAAAAACGCACTAGGGAATGCGCCAATTTACTTTGCAAACGAGCCACTGTTAAACAAAGAACCGGCTGAGGACGGGTTTTTGCCTGGAGTATCAGGTACTAAGTGTTGGGAATAACCAGCTGGCAGGAATGCGTCTTGAGCACCAGCCACACCTCGCGGCCGGCGTGAAGCTGCAGGGAGTCGCGGGCGCCGGGAGTCAGGTGGACTTCGAAGCGGATGCCGCAATCCACCTGCGCTGTGATCATGAAATCGCGCTGCTCCAGTGAACTCAGGACGCCAGGAATAATGTTGCGGGCGCTGATGTCATGGGGACGAGTGGTGGCGAGCAGAATGTCGCCCGCGCGCACCGCCACCCGCACAGCGCCGCCCGGAGCCACGCGGCTGAGCGGCACCTCCAGCGTAACAGCGGCGCCGGCCAGGCGGCAGGTCATTGTGCCCTGGGCTTCGTGGGTGGCTTCCACTGTGGCATCGAAGATGTTTTCGAAACCGGCGAGCTGCGCGACTGCTTCCTGCCGCGGAGCATTCAGCACTTCATGCGGCGTGCCCTGGGCAATAAGCTTGCCGGCTTCGAGCACGACGGCGCGCTCGCCCAGGGCAAAGACCTCGCCGCGATCGTGGGTCACGTAAAGAATCGGAATCTGGTGGGCGCGGTTCCAGGCGCGCAGGTCGTCCACAATGGCCGACTTGGTGGGCGCATCCAGGCCCCCGAGCGGTTCGTCCAGAAGGAGCAGGTCAGGATCGGTGACCAGGGCGCGGGCCAGGGCGACGCGCTGGCGCTCACCTCCGGAAATTTCGCCGGGATAACGTGGGCGCAAGTGCGAGGCGCGCAACGATTGCAGAATCGCCGCAGCGCGGCGGGATTGCTCCTCGCCGCTTATTTTCGCCAGCCCGTAGCGGATGTTGGCTTCAACCGTCAGATGAGGAAACAAGGCTAAGTCCTGAAAAACATACCCCAGGGAGCGCCTGCGCGTGGGCAGGCTAAGACCCGCGCTCTTGTCGAAAAGCACGCGGCCGCGCAGCGCGATGTGGCCAGTGTCGGGCTCAAGCAGACCAGCCAGGCAATCGAGCAGAGTGGTTTTGCCTGCCCCCGAAGCACCAAAGAGAATGGTGATTCCGGGCGGCACTTCAAGCTGCACGTCAAGCAGGAACTCGCGGCTGCCGTTGGCGCAGAGGCGCTTCTGAATGCGCGTGCTAAGGCCCGTGGGCACACCGCCGAGGGGGGCCTCGGAAGCCCTGGCCGCCCGCTCGCCGGGTTTAACTACCTCCACGGCCATATCGCCCAGACTCTCCGATTCAAAGCGTACACCAGGGAAAGGGCCACAAAGGAGATGGCCAGCAGCACCAACGCAGTCTGGTTGGCAGCGGCGTAGTTCGTGGCCTGCACCTGGTCATAAATGTCTATGGAAACGGTGCGCGTAACACCGGGAATATTGCCGCCCACCATGAGCACCACGCCGAATTCGCCCATGGTGTGGGCGAAAGTGAGGGCAATCGCGGTTAGAAGGCCGGAAACCGAAAGCGGCAAGATGATGCGGAAAAAAGTGCGCAGGCGGGACGCGCCCAAGGTGGCGGACGCCGCCACGAGTTTGCGGTCAACAGTGGAGAAGGCGGCTGCCAACGGTTGCACAGTGAAGGGCAGACTGTAGATGACCGAGCCGATGACCAGCGCTTCGAAGGTGAAAGCGAGGGTGTGTCCGGTAAGCGATTCCCACCAGCGCCCGATGGGACTCTTGGAGCCCAGCGCCAGCAGAATGTAAAACCCGAGTACGGTAGGCGGCAACACCAGGGGCATGCCGACGACGGCTTCAACCAGAAATTTCCAGCGCCGGCGCGAGTAGGTGAGCCAGTAGGCGATAGGCAGGCCCAGCACCAGCAGAATCAAGGTGACAAGCACAGCGAGCTTCACCGTGAGAAGGAAGGCTTGCCAGTCCATTCAGCGCTCCTTTCCTGGAACCACGAACCCGAACTGGCGGAAGATGGCCTGAGACTCGGAACCGGCAAGGTATTTCAGGAACTGCGTAGCCAACGTCTTATTTTTTGAATGGGAGACAATGACCGCACCCTGATCCAAGGCAGGATAAGAATTCGCTGGGACAATCCAGTAGCGGCCCAGCGGACGCACACTGGGCGCCAGAGCGTGGGCCAGCGCGATGATGCCCACCTGGGCGTTTCCGGACTCAGCAAACTGAGCGGCCTGGCCCACATTTTCACCCAGGACCAGGCGGCCTGCGATTTTGTCATACAGCCTGTAATAACGAAGGGCAGCGACGGCAGCCCGGCCATAAGGCGCATGCTGCGGATTGGCGATGGCAATTTTCCGCACTGACGGATCGAGCAGCGCCCGCATTCCCTGATGGTCGAGGTCGAGGTGGGAATTATTCCGCGCCCACAACACCAGGCGGCCCACCGCATAGGTGCGCAGAGAGTCAGAATCGGCCAAACCCAGCTTCACCAGCTTTTCCGGGTAGCCGCGGTCAGCGGAGAGAAAAACGTCATAAGGCGCGCCATTCTGAATCTGATTAAAAAAATCGCCAGAAGAGCCGAAGGAGAGGCGAATGGTGTTACCGGTCTGGCGCTGAAAGTCGCGGGCAATGGGCTGCAGGACCGGGCTGAGGTCGGCGGCGGCGGCCACAGTTAGCTCGCCGGCGTAGGCGCTGGCGGGGCGCAGGCACAACCAACAGAGCAGGAAAGCCAGCAGCGCGGCTTTTAGAGCGGTAATCACAGCGACTTGTGATTGTATCCGGAATGGGAAAGGCAGGGGCAAATACAGGCGCTATTTGATTGACGGCCAACGCGCTGCGTCCACATACTTTTAATAGCACTAAGGGCAAACCGGGACCCCCGAGGAGCGCTTATGCCGCGGTGTGCCCCGGTGGTTCTTTGCTTCGTGCGCCAACTGGTCCTTCTCTTCCTGGCGCTTTGGATATTCGACGCTTCAGGCCATCCGCAATCATTTCCAGCGCAACCAAGCCGGCGGGACACCCAAGAGCGCCTGCGGCAGGAAATGTCGTTTCGGCGGGGACGGCTCCCGCGGGGCGGGGCCGCACGTCAAGCGGCGGCCACGCTTCTGCAGCGCGCCTACCAGCAAAAACTCAGCCTGCGACGTAAGTCGGTGTCGGCGTATGCGGTCTCGTCTGCTTCCTCGCCAGGCGGTAATTCCTGGTCGTCCCTGGGTCCAGCGCCCCTGCTCTCCAATGCCAGCGGCAGCCTGGGCGAGCAGGACTACGGCCCGGTAAGCGGCCGAGTGACGGCCATCGCCGTAGACCCCAACGACGCCAGCGGGAACACCGTTTATATCGGAGGAGCAAACGGCGGGGTCTGGAAATCCACCAACGCGGCCGCAAGCGATGCGGCAGCGGTCGCCTGGACCCCCCTCACCGACCAGCAGGCCACCCTCGCTACCGGAGCTATCGCGATACAACCCCGGAACCCTCAGTTGATCCTGGTGGGCACAGGGGAGGCCAACCTGGCGCTCGATTCGTACTACGGGTTGGGCATTCTGCGCTCGAGCGACGGAGGCGCTCACTGGACCCTGATCACCGCCGCGGATGGCGGCAACGCTCCGTTTGCCGGCCTGGGCTTCAGCAAAATTGTTTTCTCCACCGACCGTCCCAACCTGGTTGTAGCCGGGGCCAGCAGCTTCACCTTCTATCCGGGCGGCGGCAACTCCGGGCAGGGCTTGTACTACTCCAACGATTACGGGGCGAGTTGGCATGCCGCCACCGTCAAAGATGGGGGCGCCGGCACAATCCAGCGCAGCGTCACGGATGTGGCCTACAACTCCGCTGCAGGCAAATTTTTTGCGGCCATGGCCTGGCATGGCATCTACAGCTCAACTGATGGGGTGAACTGGACACGTCTACCTAATCAGCCCGGGGGCAGCACACTAAGCCTTACCGCGTGCCCGGCCAGCGGAGCTTCAACGTGCCCTATTCTGCGCGGGGAGATCGCCGTTCATCCCACGAAAAACGAAATGTACGCCTGGTACGTTTCCGGCGATCTGAGCGTGGGAAGTTTCTCCGACCAGGGCATTTGGAGAAGCACGGACGGCGGAAGCATTTGGACGGCAATTTCTGAAAGCGGAATCGAAAATTGTGGCGATTTTGACGGCTGCGGTGCGGCCGAGCAGGGCTGGTACAGCCTGGAACTGACGGCAGTGCCCAACGGAGCCGGCATGACCGATCTTTACGCCGGCTCAACTAATATCTATAAATGCACCATCAGCAGCACGAACTCCGCCTGCGCCAGTCGTCCCTTCATCAACCTGACGCATGCTTACGGCTGCGTGCCGTCAGGTTCGCCGGCACACGTGCATCCCAGCCAGCATGCCATCAGCTTCGCGCTGGGCAGCGGCGGCAGCGCGGTGATGTATTTCGGCAATGATGGCGGCGTATACCGCGCCCTGAACGGCTTTGAACTGATTTCCGGCACCTGCGGGGGAACACCGAATGCTTTTCAAAGCCTGAATGCAACGCTTGGATCCCTCACTTCCCTGGCGTCACTGGCGCCGCATCCGACGGACGCCGCTACGCTGCTGGCCGGGGCGCAGGCGAACGGCTCCGCTGCCACCGACCTCAGCCACTCGGGCAGCAACGGCACCACCTGGATCGCGGTCAACGGGGGTGACGGTGAGCGCACAGCTATCAATCCCAGCAGCACCAGCCAATGGTTCACCGCGGGCGCAGGGGTGACTATCCAAAGCTGCAGCCGAGGAATTGACTGCACCGCGCAGGATTTCCAGGCAGTGGTCAGCGGCAGCACCCTGGGCGGCGACGCAGGCGGGTTGGCCACTCCTTACCTGCTTGATCCGCAGGCAAGCGGTCGAATGGCAGTAGGCACCTGCCGGGTGTGGCGCGGCAACAATGACGGCAGCAGCTTTGCCGCGCTCAGTTACAACTTCGACACCGGATCGGATACGGCCTGCAGCGGCTCCGAGGAAAACATCATTTCGTCGCTGGCCACTGGGGGAACACCGGTGGGAGCGCAGGGCTCGCCGGTTATTTACGCCGGCACCATGGCCGGGAGGATTTTCGTAAGCACCAATGCGGCCGCCGGGCCTGAGGGCTGGTATGAGGCTACGCCCTCCGAGACGGGCTTTCCCATTTCCAGCCTCGTGCTTGATTCCGCCGACAACACGGGCAAAACCGCCTATGCCAGTGTGATGGGCTTCGGCGTTTCCCATGTATGGAAAACAAGCGATGCCGGCTTGAATTGGACAGATGTGACCGGCAACCTGCCCGACGCGCCCGCCGATTCGCTGCTGATTGATCCCGATAACCGCTACCTGATTTATGCCGGCACCGATGTGGGCGTGTTTTCCGCTGACCTCTCGGCAGGTGGTGCCGCGAGCTGGCACGAAGTGGGCTCAGCCACCGGGGGCATGCTACCCAATGTTCCGGTAACTCAGTTGGCCATGTTCAAATCGGCCGCGCTGAAAATTCTGCGCGCAGCCAGCTACGGCCGCGGCGCCTGGGAACTGGTGCTCGCCTCGCCGGGGGCTGACTATTCCATTTCGCTGAGCAACCCGGTACTCATGGTATTTCCCGGCCAGACCGGCAGCTTCACCGGCAAACTGACCGCGCTGTATGGTTACAGCAGCCCGGTAGCGCTTTCCTGCGAGGCCAGCGCGCTGCCCGATGTGTGTTCCGGAGAGACAGTTACGCCCACCCGCGGAGGTACCTCCTATGCAGTAACGGCGCGTCACGCCCATGTGCGCGACTTCAATCTGAACATCCTGGCTACAGGTACAGACTCGGGCACGATCGTGCACCGCACGGAGGGAAGCCTGCACGTAGTGGACTTCGACCTGGAGTTCGCTCCCGGAACACCGACTCCGGTGGCGCTGATCGCCAACAACGGCTCCAGCACACAGACGCTCGGATTGGAAGTCGAAGCGGAAGGTTCATTCAGCGGCGTCATTAATCTCATTTGCAGCACCTTGCC
>DATJFA010000616.1:0-2964 GCA_035496015.1 Terriglobales bacterium
GCCAGCGTGGCCCACTGGTACCAATCAGCCTCGAAGTGATCCCCATCGGCATCAGCGGGGCCGCCGTGAATCAGGGTCAACATGCGCAGGTGCTTCTCGCCTGAATGTCCAGGAGGATAGAGGAGCATGCCTTCCACCGGCGAGCCATCGTCGGCAGTCCAGCGATAAGGCTTGCCCTCGGGCAGCGCGCGCTCGGTAAACAGCTTGTTGAAGGCGGTAATTTGCCGGGCGTCGGCGAGCTTGTCGGCGCTCTCTGCCAAATACACTTCGGTGGGCCGCTGCAGCGAAGAATAAACCACGGCAACACGCGGGGAATGATCGGCGACCGCCAGCGTGTCGTAGGTTCCGGGCCAGCCAGCCTTCTTTTCGAATCGGCCGCTGGCACTCTTCTCTTCGTAAACCTGCACCTGGGTGCCCAGGCGCGCGGGCGCCAGCAGTTCGCCGGTCTGGGTAATTTCATAACGACTGAGCGGCCCGCCAAAATTTGCGGCCCAGCGTGTGGCTTGGCCACTTGCCACATCCAGGGAGTACACGCGCGATTGCAAGTCCTGATACTTGCCCTCGACTGATCCCATGTCCACACGGAAGAAAATCTGGCGGCTATCTGGCGACCACCGCAGGTGTTCCTCAATGGCATTGTTGTGGGTTAACTGCCGCGGCGTTTGAGGACCGGTGCTGGCCAGGTCCAGGCTGTAAATTTCATAGGGCTTAACGTCTTCCACCCGCTCCGAGATGGAGCCGGTTGAGAACGCCAAGCTATGGCCATCGGGCGAGGGCTCGAGTTCGGCCACGCGGTAAGCAGAACTAGCCAGAACCCGAGCGCCGGGAGTGGCGGGCGGCTGCTTCTCTTTCTTCTCGTGGTCCTCAGCCGGCTTGGTGCCTTCGGCGGCATGACGGGCCAGGGCGTCATCCAGGCTCAGGGCATAGAGAGTGTCGCCGCGCTCCTCTTCGCGGTATTGAACCACGTCCTTCCACTCTTTTTTGTAAGCTTCGTCCTGCTCGGCGGACCAGGGAGTGCGGGTGGCGAAATAGAGAGTTCGGGAATCCGGCGACCAGGAAAAGGTGTGCACGGACTCCGAGCCCGACGTAACGGGGAAGGCTTCGCCGCCGTCGGGAGAGATGAGGTAAATCTGTGTGATGTGCTTTTTCTCGGCCCCCTTTCCCGGCGAGTTCTGCTCCTCGTTCTGCGCGGAAACTTCCCGATCGGAGACGAAAGCGATCCACCGCCCGTCAGGTGACCAGCGTGGATCAGAGTCATGCCCGCTCTGGGTCAACTGCACCAGCGAACCGCCACCCTGGCCGTTGTCGCGATAGAACCATAAATCTTTGCGGAAGGTCTGCTGGTTCCAATCGGCGCGTTGCGTCCCTATGACTACGGCCCGGCCGTCGGGCGCAAGCTTCACCGCGGTGATGTCCACGGAATTAAAAAACTCGTCCACGGTTAAGGGAGTTTTTTGCGCGGCCGCTGCAGCCAAAAAGACAGTCAAAGCGAGAAATAGAGCGGGAAGGCAGTGTTTTTTGGTCATTTTGAGGATCCCGGCAAGGGAAGTAGGTATATACACCGCGAACCGGTGCGGGCGCAATGCGTTTGCCGCCGGCCGCGCTCACCGCGGCGGGGTGCACCTGTCACACTTGCAGGTGATGGGAGTTACGGAAAGCGGAGATGAGCGTCCGTACTCTGGAATCACGGCCAGCGAACACGGCGCGGCGGACTGGCAGTGGATGCCAGCGCCTATCCCCGGCGCTCGCCGGCCTTGGAGGAACAGAATGTCGCAAAGCAAAAAGTTCGCAATCCTGGCTTTGATGGTCATAGTGGGTTTGGGAGCGGCGGCGCAGAAAATCAAAAAGGTTCCCGCGCCCTATACCTCGCCGGCATCCGGCAAAGACATGTACATCAACCATTGCGCGGCCTGCCACGGCGCCGAAGCCAAAGGCGATGGCCCGGCAGCCACCGCGCTGAAGACGTCCCCAACCGACCTGACCACGCTGGCCAAAAAGAATGGCGGCAAATTCCCGGCTAATCACGTGTACAGCTCCATCGTGGGCGACCTGAATGTGCCGGCGCACGGCACGCCCGACATGCCGATGTGGGGCAACGTTTACAGCGGCATGAGCAAAGGCCGTCACGCGGAAGTGCAGCAGAGAGTTTCGAACCTGACGTCGTACATCGAGTCGCTGCAGGTTCAATAGCGTGGATCATGTGCAACCGGCGGGCGCGCCCCAGGACGGCGGCGCGCCCAGGGAGCAACTTTCCCATTATGGGCCGTCCTGCAACGGCGCTCACGAGCGCGGGTGAGCCGCATCACCGGCCATTCATGCGCCAGCCGTTAAACTCCGGTTGAGCACAACAATCCAGCGCTGCGGTCTCCTCTCTCATGCTCAGCCGTGGCCGGAGTGACGAGACCATGACACCCAGCGAATTCCGCGTGGAAAAATCGGACAGGGGATATCGTGTCACCCTGTATCGCAACGGCGAATACTACGTGACCTTTGTGGATGGCCTCACCAAGGCAGCGGCTACCCAGGAAGCTCTTTCGCTGGCCGCCTTCTGGCGACGCATCCGATCCGGTCCCGGTCCGGGAGAAGCGCTGGTGTGCAAGCGAGCTTCCTGACAAACGCAGACCACCTCCCTGTGCCCAAGCAGCTACTCCGAAGCGAGCCGCGGTCCCGTATAATGTGGGGACCGTGCCCAAGTACTCGATTGTCGTCCCGCTGCACGATGAGCAGGAGAACGTTACCGAACTCTACTACCGCCTCAAGGCGGTGATGGAGACCACCGGGGAGAGCTTCGAACTGGTGCTGGTGGACGATGGAAGCCGCGACAATACTTTTCCGCTGTTGCGGGAAGTTGCTGCCGTGGACAGCCGGGTGACCGTGGTTAAGCTGCGGCGCAACTTCGGCCAGACCTCGGCGCTGGCTGCCGGCTTCGATCACGCCCGCGGGCAGTACATCATTGCCATGGAT
>DATJFA010000617.1:0-2642 GCA_035496015.1 Terriglobales bacterium
GGCTGATGGTGGCTGCGGGAAGGGCAGCGCGTCCCTTCCTGCACCCTGGCAAGCTCCTGGTAGGCGCCGGGTTGGTGCTGGGCGTGGCGGGCGCCGGCGTGGTGGGCGGCATTGTGTTGCGAAAACGCCGCCTCGACCGTATGCGCCAGCCTTACTACTTTCCGCGCCGCACCCGCTTCTCGGAGCCGAGCGGCTACGAGGCGGTAGGGATTTAGCAGCTCTCGTTCGTCTGAGCCAAAAAGCCTAAGAGCTGGTAGCTATAAAACGAAAAGGGCGGCACGAGGCCGCCCTTTTCGAGCTGGATACTTCAGATTACACGGGTTTAACGTTCTCTGCCTGCCAGCCCTTGGGTCCTTTTACGACGTCAAACTGGACCTGTTGACCTTCCTGCAGGCTGCGGAAGCCGCTCGCCTGGATTGCCGAGAAGTGGACGAAAACATCTTCGCCATTCTGGCGGCTGATAAAGCCATAGCCCTTTGCGTCGTTAAACCACTTTACGGTTCCTGTTTCCATTGTGTTGCCAATTCCTTTTCTGGTGATTTGTTGCGAGATCAAATGCAGGACAGTGCAGGCAGGTGCTGTTTAGCGTTACTGCTTACAAACCGCTTTCGATCAAACGCACCCACATTTTACCTCACAGATACGATATTTCTGCAAGTATTTGTAAAACCGGGAGATACACAGCATCAGGGACTTCCTTGCAAGTAGATGAACCGGCGAGACTTACCTTTAACCCGCACCGTGGTACTCCCAGATTGGGAAGAGGGGGATGTGGCCGGCTGCACGGGGCAGAGCCCCCGTGCCACACACTTCGTTTTACGCGCAGAGCCCCCGTGTCCACACTCTTTTTTCTGTCCCCTCATTTCGCTTTCGCGGCCAGCTGGCGCACCACGTACTGCAGAATGCCGCCGTGTTTGTAGTAGAGCGCTTCCTGGGGAGTGTCTATGCGCACCTGCGCCTGGAAGCTGATGTCCTGGCCATCGGCGCGGCGGGCCCGCACCTGGACCATGCGCTGCGGGGCAAACTTATCAACGATCGGGGCCAGGCCGGAGATCTCATACACTTCCTCGCCGGCAAGCCCCAGCGACTCGGCATCCTGACCGTTCACAAATTGCAACGGCAGCACCCCCATGCCCACCAGGTTAGAGCGGTGAATGCGCTCGTAGCTTTCGGCGATGACGGCGCGCACGCCCAGAAGGAGCGGCCCCTTGGCTGCCCAGTCGCGCGAAGAGCCGGAGCCGTATTCCTTGCCCGCCAGAATGATGAGCGGGACGCCTTCGGCTAGATACTTCTCTGAGGCATCGAAAATTGTCATCTCCTTGCCGTCGGGCAGGTGGCGGGTGACGCCGCCTTCCAGGTTGGGCACCAGCTTGTTGCGCAGGCGCACATTGGCAAAGGTGCCCCGCACCATCACTTCATGATTGCCGCGGCGGGAGCCATAGGAGTTGAAATCCTTCACCTGCACGCCGTGGGCGATCAGATATTTTCCCGCTGGGCTATCCGGCTTGATGGAGCCAGCGGGCGAAATATGGTCGGTGGTCACGCTGTGGCCCAGGTTGGCCAGCACGCGCGCGCCGCGTATGTCCTCTACGGCCGGAGGCTGGACCGGCATGTGGTCGAAGTAGGGCGCCTGCTTGATGTAGGTGGAAGCGTCGTCCCAGGCGTAGGTCTGGCCCTTGGGGATGTTCAGGGAGCGCCAGCGCTCGTCGCCGGCAAACACTTCGGCGTAGCTTTTACGGAACATGCTGGCTTCCACGGCGCCGCGGATGGCTTCGTCCACTTCACGTTGCGACGGCCATAGCTCCGACAGGAACACGGGCTTGCCCTGGCGATCGCGCCCCAGCGGCTCGTTCTGCAGGTCCAGATCAATGCGCCCGGCCAGGGCAAAGGCCACCACCAGCGGCGGCGACATCAGGTAGTTGGCCCGCACCTCAGAGTTGATGCGGCCTTCAAAATTGCGGTTCCCGGAAAGCACGGAGGCCACCACCAAGTTGTTCTCGTCAATTGCCTCGGAGACCTCCGCAGGCAGTGGCCCGGAGTTGCCGATGCAGGTAGTGCAGCCGTAACCCACCAGGTTGAAACGCAGCTTGTCCAGGAACGGAGAGAGACCGGCGCGATCCAGGTAGTCGCGCACCACCTTGGAACCCGGCGCCAGTGACGACTTAACCCAGGGCGGCACGCTGAGCCCGTGCTCCACTGCTTTCTTGGCCAGCAGCCCCGCCGCCAGCATCACTGAAGGATTAGAAGTATTGGTGCAGCTGGTGATGGCGGCGATGACCACGCTGCCATGGTGCAGGTTTTTCTTCACGTCCACCAGCACCGGCTTGTCCGCGGCCGGCGCTTCGGCGTCTTCAACGCCTACCGCGGTGGGGCTACCGCCCTCGCCCTCCCAGCGGCCGATGACGCGCAGCGCGTTGGTCGCCGGGGCAGCGGTGTTGGCAGCGGCTGCGGCCGCGGCTTTGGGCTTGATCAGCGACGGCAGCGCCTGCTGGAACGATTCGCCAGCCCGCGAAAGGGCGACGCGGTCCTGCGGGCGCTTGGGACCTGCCAGGCTGGGCTCGACCTTGCCTAAGTCGAGCTCCAACAGCTCCGAGTACTCAGCTTCCGGCGTCTTTTCATTGTGGAATAGGCCTTGCTCGCGG
>DATJFA010000618.1:0-4387 GCA_035496015.1 Terriglobales bacterium
AATGCTCGGCACAGTACGAAGCCTCCGGCTGCGCGCCGGAAGTGTCCCAGTGCCGCCGACAACGGTGAAAGGAATTGTTCCCAACCCGAGCTGATTGTTGGTGAGGTCGGAGGAGAGGATGAACTCGCTGGTTTGCCCATCACCCGACCAGGAGCGCCGCCACCCAGTCTCGGCCGACTTGGAAACCAGGAAGCTGGCGTTCAATGTGCCGCTGGCCGTCAGATCTTCTGGCAGGTCGCGTTTGGCGTGACGCGCCGCCGCCACTACCGACTGCATGGGAAGCTGTTGCGCCACCATCTTGAACTGGTAGGGGCCGCCGCTGAGCGGGGCCACCGCAGTGCCATTCACCGTCAGCAGCCCATCCTGAACCGGGGCGCGGCAGGCGATGTTCGACCAGCTCTGGTCAATGGAGCTGAAACGGGCGCCGCAACGGGCCCGCAGTTGGAGAGAACCGGGAGTGATGATGTCGTAACGTCGGAAGTCCTGCACCCGGGCGTCAGCCTGGACAGCCAGCGATGCGGGAGTGCCGCTGAGTTCCGCGGAAAGGTCCAGAGCCCCGCGCCAGCCGCGGTCGCGCCCATAGATCAGCTCCGTTAGTTGCCCCAGTTGCCCGTTCTGCCAATTCAACTTCACACTCACCGGCGTTTCCCGCAGGGAAGGGGCGCGCTGGAATGAGCCCTCCAGCTTGAGCATGCCGGTATCGCTCAGATTTTCGTCGGTGCGCACCGGGCGCGCAGCGACCCGGAACTTCCACTTGTTTTCCGCTTCCTGCCAGAGCGCGAAGTCGGCATCGGTCAGCGCGTAAACCTTCTTTTCCGCGCCCACCTTGAAGTTAATGCGCCCGCTGTCGGCCTCAATGTAGGGGAAACGCGGCCTGGTCTCCGGCTTGCTCTGCGAGGTAGGGGCAGAGGGGATTTGCGCCGTGCGTTCCAGCAGGGCGTAAACGTTCCAGCGTCCATTAGGACCGCGCACCAGGTTCAGGCTGGGGTTCTGCAGGCTGAGCCGGGCGATCTCCAGGCGTCCCCGCCACAACGAACTGAGCCGCAGGTAGGCCGTGACCTCATCGGCCCGCAGCACGGGTTCCGCGCTGAAAGAAGCGTCATCCGCCACCACCAGGCGCTGCAGGTCGAATCCTGGCTGGGGAAGCAGGCGGAGGTTGACTTCGCCGATGGTGACCTGCCGGCCCAGCGCCCGGCCGATGGACTGGTCAATGCGGGCGTGAAACCGGCCCATGCTGATCAGCGGCGGCACCAGCAGGGCCAGCAACACCACGGCCACAATAGCGCCCACGAGGTTGCGAGTGGTCCGCTTCATCGCACAATGTGCAGCATGCGCCCCCAGCGCGTCTGATCAAAGAAGTGGAAAATCACATGGAAGATGAACCCGATTCGGTCGGCGGCGCTGCGCTTCAGGTACTGGCCGGAAGATTCCACGAAGGACCAGTAGATGAACAGCGGGCGGCCGATCACGTTCTCCCGCGGCACGAAGCCCCAGTAGCGGCTGTCGTAGCTGACGTCGCGGTTATCGCCCATGACGAAGTAGCGGTCCGGCGGCACCACCAGGTCCTCGCCCTGGATATGCGAGCTCATGGTCAGGCGCCACTCCGGAGTCACGCTGTTGGCGTCGCTGGCGGAAATCGCCGGGAAGTTATCGCGGTAGGGATTGTAACTGCCGTTGCGCAGCACGTAGCCCTGCTCATTGAGCGCCTGGCCATTGCGGTAGACGATGCCGTCGCGCAGGTGAATGCGGTCTCCGGGCACGCCCATAACCCGCTTCACCACGTACAAACCGGGCTCGGCCGGCGAGAGGAACACCACAATGTCGCCGTCTTTGGGATCGTGGTAGGGAAGCAGCGGTCCCAGGTAATGGGAATCGGGCGCGAAGCCGATGCGGTTGACGAAAACGTGGTCCCCGATCAGCAAGGTGTCCTCCATAGAGCTGGAGGGGATTTCGAAGGCCTGCACAATGAAAGTAATGATGAAAAGTCCCACCACCAGCACCACGGCCAGCGAGGCCAGGAATTCAACCGTGGTCTCTTTTTTCTTTTCCTCTTTCCTGGGCAGCTTCCTGGCCGGAGACTTCGTCTTGCTGAGCGCGGTTGCCATCAGTATTAATTTACCCGGTTGCGCGGGATACTGCTAATTTACCAGCCGAAAGGTGCGGTGCCAGCGCGTGGCCTGGAAAACGTGGGTCATTACGTAAGCAAAGTGCGACAAGGTGTCGCCGCCGGCGCCGGCCATGCTGGGGTCGTCTTCCGGGGCGCGAATTGACCAGTAGATGATCAGCGGCCTGCCCACGATGTTGGCTCGCGGCACGAATCCCCAGAAGCGGCTGTCCAGACTTTCGTCGCGATTATCGCCCAGCACAAAGTACTGCCCGGGCGGGACCACCAGCTCGCCCTCGTGAACCAGGCTGCGCATCTGCAGCCACCAGCGCGCTTCCACGCCCGCGGCCACAAAGTCGGTGTTGGGGAAGTGGTAGTGGTAAGCATCATCCGCCGCCGAGCGGTAGATGGCGTAGTTTTCCTTCAGCGGCACGCTATTCACCCACACTTGCTTGCCGCTCATGCGGATGTGGTCGCCGGGCACGCCGATCACGCGCTTCACAAAATGCTGGTCGGGGTGCACGGGATAATGAAACACCACAATATCGCCGCGTTGAATTTTGCTGTAGGGCAGAACGTGGTGCCAGATGCCGCCATCGGCGTAATCCACCTTGTCCACCAGCAGGTAGTCGCCAATGAGCAGCGTGTTTTCCATGGATTCGGAGGGAATCTGGAAGGCCTGCACCAGGAAAGTGATGACGAAGAGCGCGATGACCACGGTGACCAGCAGGGACTGGATGGAGCCCGGCATGCCGGTGCGCAGCGCCCGCCGCCGCTCCGGGGCGGCGGGGGCAGGTTGCGGCTCAACCCCGGGCTGCTGGCTTACTTCTTCCGTTACTGGCTGCTCACTCACTGGCTCTTCTCGGGTGCTTTGCTCTGGCCGCCGGCGGCCGGCAGCGACCACAGGTATTCCAGGGCCTGGCGGGCAGCCTCCTGCTCGGCACGCTTCTTAGTCGGCCCTGCCGCCCGGGCCACAAACTCCGGCTGGTGGTTGTCCCCACCCTTATGGAGACGCGCTTCCACGGTAAAAGTTTTCCTGTGTTCGGGGCCTTCTTCCTTTACCAGGATATAGGAAGGCTGGGCGTGACCGGTGGAGTGCACCACCTCTTGCAAAGTGGATTTGTAATCGGTGATGGGGACGGTGGTTCCACCGGGAAGCTCGCGTAATTCGGGAAGCAGGATGCGCTGCAGGATAAGCTCCCGCGCTTTCTCCAGGCCCGCATCCAGGTATAAGGCTGCCACTACCGCTTCCAAAGCATTCGCCAGCAGGGCGGCTTTGCTGCGCCCCCCGCTTTTCTCTTCTCCCCGGCCCAGGGCCAGGAACTTGCCCAAATCCAGTTCACGAGCTACCCGCACCAGATGACGCCCGCTTACCAGGTGGGCGCGCAGCTTGGAAAGGTGCCCTTCTTCGAAGTCCGGGTAACGCCGGTAAAGCTCTTCGCTGGTGACGAATCCCAGGATGGCGTCGCCCAGAAACTCCAGCTGCTCGTTATCTATGATTTTACCGCCCGCGGCAGCTTCCTGCTCACGCGCCCGCGAACTGTGGGTCAGCGCCCGGTGCAGCATATCCGGGCGCTGAAAGTGGTGTCCCAGGAGCGTTTCCAGTGCGGCTATGTTCGGCTTCTCCATGACAGACCAGCGGGCGCCCCCGCCTTGTGAGGCGCCCTGCCGCGCGGCACATTGGTCCCAGGCCTAGTTATGTGGCGTTTCCGGTTGCGGTGAAGTCGGCGCCGGCGGCTTGGGCTGGTTGGCCGGGGCCGGACCGCCACCCGCCAGCTGCTTCAGACGGCTCTGTTCCTGCCGTGAGAGCTGGCCCACCGTGGTGTTTTCCTGGGTCATGCTCACCGCCTGGTCGGCCGTGGACAGAGCTTCCGCGTACTTGGCCTGATTATCCAGGGCCACCGCCAGGCGCAGATAATTGACCGGATCGGGCTGGTTCTTGCCCATCTCAATGGCCTTCTTCAGGTTCTGTTCCGCACCCGGATAGTCCTTCTTCACCTTGGCGATGTTGCCCAGGATGGCGTAAGCGGTGGCCCGCAGCCAGTCTTTGGCCGCCTGTACCTTGTCCGGCGGCGCATTGGCCGCGAACATCAGGTCGCTGTCAATGGTCTCCAGCGCGTGCGTGGCCAGCTTGGTGGCTTCCCCGGTCTTCTCGTTGAAGTCCAGGTCGGTGTTGCGGGTGCGCTCGGAAAGCACCTCCGCCACCTCGATCAGCGCCTGCGGATCGTTGGGATCAATGGTCAGAATCTTGCGCCCCATTTCCACCATCTTGTCGGCGTTGTT
>DATJFA010000619.1:0-9162 GCA_035496015.1 Terriglobales bacterium
AAAATTCATCCTCACGACGCGCCCAAGCTCATCCGCGCCATCGAGGTATGCCTGGCCAGCCGCCAGCAGATGACGGCCATGTGGAAGCAGGGGCGCGAGCCGCTACAGGGTTTTCACATTCTCCGCCTGGGGCTGGACCCGGATCGCAAGGCTCTTTATGAGCGCATTGATGAGCGCGCACAGCAGATGTTCGCCGCCGGACTGGTGGAGGAAACCTCCCGGCTAGGTCAAAAATATGGTGAGCGGGCCTGGGCCCTGGGCTCTCTTGGTTATCGGCAAGCGCGACAAGTACTGAGTGGAGAACTGAGCCGCGAGGCAGCGGTGGCGGTAGCGCAGCAAGGCCACCGCAATTACGCCAAGCGACAGATGACCTGGTTTCGGCGCGAGCCTGACGTGCGCTGGCTGCGAGGATTCGGTAACGACCCTATTATCCTCGCGCAAGCGGCAGCCTTAATCGAAAGCCATTTGCAGGCTGGCTAAGCGCAGGAATAACCGCGCCGCATTCTGTCTGACGAAGTCGGCCACCCGCCGGGGTAGCCGTATTGGCCCTTCTCGCCAGGACAAGGCAGACCGTTGGCCATTCTCAGGGTCTCCACTTTTCCTTGGACAATCGAAAGAAAACGTACTAAAAAGAAAGGGAAGGTAAAAACCGGCTTTCCCGCCGGCGACGGTCCCAGCGAGTCGATCGTGCTCAACGAAGAACGCCGCCGCGCCATCCTCGACATTACCAATCGCGAGGGGCGCGTGCTGGTGAAGGAACTAGCGCGCCGCTTCAGTACTTCCCAGGTGACCATTCGCAAGGACCTGGAAGTACTGCACGCGCAGGGCTTTGTTCACCGCACGCATGGGGGAGCGCTGCCGTTTCGCGAAGGCGCGCTTTCCGATCCCACGCTGCGGGAGAAGGAAAAGCTGTACCGGAAGGAAAAACTGCACATCGCCACCGCCGCGGCGCGAATGGTGCAGGAGGGCCAGGTGGTGATTCTCGATTCCGGAACAACCACGACGGCCATCGCGCGCGGGCTGCGGCACATGCAGAACTTGACCATCGTGACCAATGCCGTGAATATCGCCGCGGAACTGGCGGGAACGCCCATCGAGGTCATCCTCACCGGGGGCACGCTGCGCAAAAATTCGTTTTCGCTGGTGGGGCCAATAGCCGAGGACACTTTGCGCCGGCTGAACGCCGACATTCTGTTCCTGGGTGTGGACGGCTTCGACGTGCACTACGGGCTGAGCACGCCCAACCTGCTGGAGGCCAAGGTCAACCGGGTAATGGTGGAAGTGGCCAAGCAAACCGTGGTGGTGTGCGATTCCAGCAAATTCGGGCGGCGGAGTCTGTCACTCATCGTGCCGACGGCGGGCTTGCACCGGGTGATTACCGATAAGAAGGCGCCCAAGTCCGACCTGCGCGCCTTGCATAAGGCGGGAGTTGAGGTGGTGTTGGTTTAGTAGCTGGCAGTGGGTAGCCAGCAGTTGGCGGTATCGGCGAGTAACTGCCACCTGCCGCAGGTACCGGGTCAGAGGAAGCAGGGGATATTTCATGAGCCAGGACAACACGGGAAAGGGCGGACATACGCTGGCAGAAATTTTGTCGCAGCCGCAGTGCTGGGCAAAGTGTCTGACCGGCCTCAAGGAAAGCGGCGAACTGAACGACCTCCGCAAACGTTTTGCCGAGGGCGCCGAGTGCCTTTTTGTGGGCTGCGGCTCCAGTTACTATCTGGCGCAATCGGCGGCTGCCGCCTGGTCTGCCATAACCGGACTGCGGGCCAGGGGAGTACCGGCATCGGAACTGCTGCTGTTTCCTGACACGTTGCTGGCCGGCACCACGGACCTGGTGCCAGTCTTGATCTCCCGCTCCGGACGAACAACAGAAGTGCTGCGCGCGGCCGAATACCTGGAAGGAACGCGCCACGTCCCTACCTTGGCTATCACCTGCAGCAGTGGCCAACCTCTGGAACAGGCCGCCAGTGCCACGATTCAATTGCCTGCTGCCGACGAGCAAAGCACGGTGATGACCCGCTCTTTCAGTTCCATGCTGCTGGCCACGGAAGCGCTGGCCGCCAGCGTGGCGGGCGACCATGGTTTCCAGCAAGCGCTGCGCAGAATGCCGGCCTTGGCGGAGCCGCTGCCGGTGACCCTGCACGACCGCATCCTTGAGTTTGTCGGCGCCAACCAGTTCGCCGACTACGTTTACCTCGGCCAGGGGCCCTTCTACGGCCTGGCCTGCGAAGCGGCGCTCAAGATAACCGAGATGTCCTGCTCCTACGCCCAGCCGTTCCATACCCTGGAGTTCCGCCATGGACCCAAGGCGATTCTGGGCCCTGAGGTGCTGGTCACTTTTCTGCTTTCGGAGAGCGGGCGCGAGGCTGAGCTGAACGTTCTGGAAGAAGTGAAGCAACTGGGAGCTACCACGCTGGTTGTAACCAACACAGCCGGTGAACGGGAGCGCTCGAACGCCGACCTGCTGGTGGAGCTGGGCTTCGATGTTCCGGAGTACGCACGCCTGGCAGCGTATATCGTTGCCGGCCAGTTGCTGGGGCTCACCACCGCGCTCAAGAAGGGCTTCAATCCTGACCAGCCCCGCAACCTGTCGCGTGTAGTCGTGCTGGAGGCCGACGAAAAGCCGCAACATGCCTCGCTTTGACGTAACCGTGGCCGGGGAACTGAACCTCGACCTCATCCTCTACGGCCTGCCGGAACAACTGCCCACAGAGCGCGAATTCCTTGCCAATGGGCTCATGGTCACGCTGGGCTCATCCTCTGCCATCCTGGCGCACAATCTGGCCGCCCTGGGCGCGCGGGTTGCGTTCTCCTCACTCATCGGGGACGATCCGCTGGGCCAAATTGCCCTGCAGCGCCTGGATGCCGCCGGGGTGGACGTCTCGCACGTGAAGAAGGCTAGCGGGCGCACTACGGGCCTTACCGTCATTCTGCAGCATGAGGGGCGGCGGCGGATCCTTACCTATCCCGGCACCATGGCGGATATGAGCCGGGCCGACCTCGACTTTGAATTCCTGAAATCGGCGCGGCACTTCCATCTCTCCAGTTTTTTTCTGCAGCCCAAATTGCGCTCCGATGTGGCGGCTCTGTTCCGAGAAATGAAAAGCGAGGGTTTGAGCACCTCTTTTGACACCAACGATGATCCGCAAGACCGCTGGGATGGCGTTTTTGAGGTGCTGCCGCATGTAGATGTGTTCTTGCCCAACGAGCGGGAAGCGCTGCGGCTGACCGGCGCGACAAATGTGCAGGCGGCGGTGAACGAGTTGGCGAAGCTCGTGCCCGTGCTGGCGGTGAAGCTGGGAGCGCAGGGAGCGCTGGCTCGCCGCGGCAAAGATGAGTTCCGCTGTCCGGCGGCGAAGGTTACGCCGGTGGACCCAGTGGGCGCGGGCGATAGCTTTGATGCCGGCTTCCTGTACCAGTATGTGAAGGGCGCCGACCTCAACGCCTGCCTGCGCTACGGCAACCTGGCGGGCGCGCTCTCCACCACGATGCCCGGCGGGACGGAGGCATTCCGCGACCGCTCCCGGGTGGAGCAGTTCTTCAGACAACAGGCAGCCCTTGTGCCGTCATCCTGAGGGACTTTAGTCCCGAACGATCTCGCGTGCCTTGCCACACATCCAAAAAAAGCATCATGACTGGAACGCGCGAGATGCTTCAGGGCTGAAAGCCCTTCAGCATGACGCCATGTAAATGAGGGATCGCTACTGCTTGCTCACCTCCAACAGCAGGTGGTCGGTGAAGTCGGCGCTCAGCGTAGCATTGCCATCCTTGGTCGTGACTGTCCCCAGGTCTTTGCCATTGGCGTAGTCCAGCACGTGGTAAGTGCCCTGTCCCAGACCGCGCAGTTGCACCTCGCCCTGGTAACCCTTCGAGTTTTGCGGTGCGAAGAAGGCGTAGTACATCTTGCCATCCTTCTCGATGGCGTAGCCCTCCGGTGTGTCATAGCCGATGGTGTACAGATTGCGGAACACACCCTTGGAGAGCATCTTCTGGTTATAGATGCCGATCCACTTCTTCCACCACTCTTCCTTGTCCTGGGTCAGGTTCACGTCCTTGAAATGCGGCCCTGGGTTGGGCCAGACGAACTTGGTCCCCACCACGCCGCCGGTTCCGATGGTGGAGGCGAAATCGCGGCCCAGGTCGCTCTCCTGGTTGGCGCCGGCGAAGTTAATTTTCGTCAGCTCCACGTGATCGCCGTACACCGCCGCCTCCGGGCCGAGCAGTGCTTTGTACATCTTGATGCGCCGCCGCACCTGCACCGAGCCCACGGGATCGGCGGTGACCGCCTGGTCCATGTAGGGCAGCCACGCCAGGTTGGGGGGCGTGCCGCAGGGACAGCTCTGGGTGACGCTCTCCGGCTTGAGCGAGCGCGAGGTCTCGTAAATGATTTTGTACACCTCGCCTACGGCGTTCACCGATTCCTGCGGCGATTTGTGGTGGTGTTTGGGGTTGTAACACTCGGGCACGGTGTAAATGTTGTCCAGCTTGGAGCCATCGAAGCCCCAGTCGCGAATGAAGCGCTCCGTCAGCTGGCGGTAGTAGGCCTGCACTTCCGGCAGAGAGGGATCGAGCACGGCCAAGTCGCGCACCATGCGCGCGTGCTTGCCGTTTTTGTCAAGGATTAACCAGTCGGGGTGCTCCTTCGCCACCTGCGCCACGCCGTAGCGGTGCGATTCGTAATGGCCCTGGCCATCCTCCACCCCCAGGGGCAACCACCACAGCTGGGCATAGATGCCCTGCTTATGGAAGTCGGCCACCATCTTTTTCATGGAGTCGCCGGGGAAAGTATCCTTGCGCGGCTCCCAGTCGCCGTAATTGTTGAACCAGCGGTCGTCGAGTGTGGCCCACTTGATGCCCATCTCCTTCAGCTTGGGGATGGTGCCCAGCATTTGCTTGGGCGTGACGTTGAACTCGTATCCCCAGCCGCACCAGGCCACGTTGTAGGCCTCGTTTGAAGGCTTGGGCAGGTTCCAGCCTTCACGGCCAAGAGCGGTGGAGTAGAGCCGGAGCGGCTCGTAAAAATCGCCGCTGTAAACGGCCACAAAGCTGCGCGGGGTGGAGTAGGTTTCGCCGGGCTGCAGAGTCGCCGCCGGTTCAACCTGCAGGTCGGTGTTGATGCGCCCATCGTCAGCCACCTTGACGGGCAAGGACAGGATGAGCGGCAAGGTTTCCAGGTGGCCGATGGCTTCGCCTACTGATTGCGTCCAGAACGCCACCACGGGAATGCCGCCACCCAGGCCATTCTTCAGCTGGGCGCCCATCAGGTTGGGCTGGCTGAATTTCTGCGAAATGTGGATGACGTCGTCCTTGCCCCAGTCGTAGCTGGAGCCTTGAAAGGACCACAGGTCGTAGGGAGCGGCCTTGGCATCCGCCAGGGACGCATTGAAGCGATGCCGTTGGGCAATCGCCTGGTCCAGCACAACCGGCTGCGTGCCGGCGTTCTTATACTGGACGGTGGTCAGGGCCAGGTTGGGGAAGTCATCGTAGACCTCGATGGCAAAGGTGCTCTGCAGGCCGGGCACGCTCGCCGCCGATGCGGGTATTTCCACGCGCCGCCCGCGGCCCAGCTTGCCGCTGGCTCCCGTGATCTTGGCCTGGCTGAAATCAAGTTTGAAGTCCGCTTCCTTGCCACCGCTGACCACGAGGTCGCTCGCGCCCTGCGGTTCGTCCAGCGTCAGCTTCTTGCTTTCTTTCAGCAGCGAAGCCTGCACATAGCCCGAAGGGAGAACATCGAATTCCGCAGTGGTGGTGCGAATCACAACCGGGCCACCGGAAGTAACTGTGACGGAAACCGGTGAGGGCCCGCCTTGTTCCTGGGCCAATTGTGACCCTTGCTTCGAGCAGGCAGACATTAACAGCAAGAGTCCAGCGAGTGCGACAAATGACCCGCGGGCACACCTACCTGCAACCCTCCAGACTTGCTTCGTATCAGGGCACGGCTTCAGCCGTGCCGAAGAGAACAGCACGAAATGCGGCTTAAGCCGCTGCAACAAGGCCGTATTCATCTTGCACCTCCGGATGAAGAACTACGCAAACCTTTGTACTGGGTAAAAATCCGCTCTGCATTGCGATGATAGACCTTCTCCAACACGGCGTCCGGCAGCTTCATGCCGTAAATTTTCCAGCGCCCCTGCCCAGGATAGCCGTAGTAGTCGAAGTACTCGTCGTCGGTCTCCAGCCAGCGAAAGTAGTTGCTGTACATCTCCGCGCTGGGAGGGCCGTCGGTGCCGAACAGGATGCGATTCTGGTACTTGAGAAAAAATTCGCGGGCACGCCGCGGCTGCCGCCCCAGTTCCGCCTGACGGGCGCCGAATTCTGTCATCACGTTGGGCAAACGGTCGAGCAACTGGGAAACGTAGTCCAGGTTCTCCGGCCAGTTGGCTACGTGCAGAGCAATGAAGGTCGTGTGTGGATGTTTGGCGAACATGCGGTCGCGCTGGGCCATGACTTCCTCTTTGCTGGGGAAGCCGTGGTCGTAGAAGCTCCAGTCGGGATGCTCGATCAGCTCCTCGTAGCGCTCATTGTTCCCGTCAATGGGATGGAAGAAAGCCTCAGGGTCGGTGACGTGAATGGACACGGGAATGCCCAGGCGACCGCATTCCTCCCATACCGGATCGAGGCGGGGATCATCCACAGGAATCAGCTTTCCGGATTTGTCGCGGTCCTGGAGGCCCAGGTCCTTCAGCACCTTCAGGCCACGCGCGCCCCGGCGCACGGCGTCGTCCAGGTCGGCGACCATGGCTTTAGGGTCGTCAATTTTTGAATAATCAATCTGGGTGAAGACCATGAAGCGCCCGGGATGGGGCTTCACCATCTCGTCCACCACGTGCTGCAGCTTCTCGCCCCATTGTCCGGTGAGAATCACCACCGTGCGTACGTTGGCTGCGTCCATGACCTGGATGACTTTCTCCGGCGGCACGTGCTCGTCAATGCCCATGGCGTCGTTCACGTGGTTGTGCATGTCAATCACCGGAAACTTGGCGCGGTGAATGGGTGTGACTCCCGCATGCATCATTGACTGCGGGTGAAAGTCGCGCAGCAGCAGGGTTTCACGTTCTTTGGCGTTGGGCGCTGCTTTGTAGCTGATCTGGCCCTGGGTTTGATCTTGCGCGAACAGCACGGAGAGCGAGAGGAAGCAAACGGCGACAAAAAGAGCAGGACGCATGCAGGTACCTCAACTGGTGTGGGCCCGGGTCTTGGACCCGGGCATGGACGGGGCAAAGCCCCGTCCCCACAAGGCTAATCTTGTTTGGGCGCGGCCGATGGCTTTGCCGCCGGCGGCGTCCAGCGCTTGTTTTCCGTGGGCGTGAACATCTTGTTGACCGCCGAACCGCTCACGTTCACCGTGAATGTCTTCTCCGCCGGCACTCCGTCCAGGCCATCTACGGTCAAATGCACGGTGCGCTCGCCTTCGATGGTGTAGGTGTGGTGAACGCTGGCGCCGTCCTGCTTCACGCCATCGCCGAAATCCCAGTGATATCCCACTGCCGGAGTGCCTTTATCGTCCGCCTTGGCGACGAAGTTCAGGGTTTCGCCCATCTTGGCTTGCGGCGGAACCTCTGCGGTTATCGCCGCTGCGGCGGCGGGAACGGAGCCATCCACAATCTTGATCACGCGCACGGAATGCGGCGGCTGATTGTCCAAGGCCAGCGAGCCATTATTAATGGCTACTGGCTTCTGCCCGTCCAGCACATCGAGGGCCTGGTACTGGCCGCTCGCCGGGAGTTTCAGGTCGGCCATGGTAAAGCTGTGCGACGTGGGCTGCTCGGTCCAGTTGAACACCGTCAGGATGGACTGGCGTGCGTCTTCGCGTAGGAAGAAGGCGCTGGGCATCTGATCCTCCGGACGGTAGGTCATGAGGTCCAGCGGGAATGACGCCCGACCTATACGCGCCATGTTGAGCAGGTCCTGGTTCTCTACCAGCGCCATGCGGTCGGCGTCCTGGCCCAGCGTGGGCAGGTCATCGCCAATTTCGTACATCCCGCCGGAAACTGCTGAGAGCACAATTGACACCTTGGCTTCATCCAGCGTCAGCGGGGTTTGGCCGCCGTGCCAGGTGTGCTCGGGCACCGTCTGCCGTGAAATCGAGAAGGCATCGGGATCGCTGATGAAGAAATTGCGGTTCATGTAATAGCGGGCGGCGATGCCCGGCGCCGCTTCCCGGCTGGCGACGAAAGCGTGACCGGTATCGAGCGAGATGCGGCCGGTATCCACAATGCCCACCGGATTGAGCATGGGGCTGCCGTCTTTATCGAGGATCACGTGCTCACCCACGGCCTGGCGTATCACCTCCAGCCCAATGCGCTGCGCCTGCAGCGCGGTGGTATTGGGAACGAAGTGATGGCCTTCCACCGAGCTGTCGTCCATGAAGTCCATCTTGATGTAGCGCACGCCCCAGTCTTTGGCCAGGGTTGCGTAGGTCTGGCGCAGGTACTCCTGAGCTCCGGGATTAGTCGTGTCCAGGGCATAGAGCTGGTCTTTGTCCTGGGTGACGTGCCCCAGGTGAATGGGCTGCCCGGCACGGTTCTGCACCAGCCAGTCTTTGTGGTTCTGGAACACCCAGGAGCGCTCCGAAGCTTCGAAAGGAGCGGTCCAGATGCCGAAGGTCAGGCCCAGGTGCCGCACATTGTCGCCAATAAACTTCATGCCCAGCGGAAAATTAGTGGCGTTGGGTGTGGCATATTCGCCGCGCGCGTACTGGTAGCCTTCGTCGATATGGAAGTAGGTATAGCCCAGTTGCTTAAGGTTCTGGGCCAGCCACTGCGCATTGGTCAGCGCCGTGCCTTGGGTGAGTCCGAAGTAATAGGCGGTCCAACTCCACCAGCCGATGGGGGTGGGAGCACTCACCCGGGCGTGGTGCAGAGTACGGATGGCCTCGCCGTAGTTCTCCAACTGGGCGTGGTAATCCGCCCCTGCCGCGACCATCAGAGGCTCAGCGGATAGAGATTCACCCGGTCCCACCGGCAGGCTCAGGTCAATCTGGTCGTCGGGAGGCGCGTTTTTCAGCGACTCGCCCTTAAGAATCTCGGTGGTGCCAGTGGACTCCACATCGTAGGAAGCGACGTGCGGGTCGGGCGTGGTTTGGGCTGTGAGATGAAAGATGGTAAGAAAGCGCTCCGAACTAAGCGCGCCCAAGAACAGGCTCTGCCCGCTCTGCCGGTT
>DATJFA010000620.1:0-7964 GCA_035496015.1 Terriglobales bacterium
ACGCAATTCCTCTGGCGCTGCGCTGCTTGACGACAAAACGATTTCTCATTCCATCCTCGACGACGCCATTCATTCCAACTCCGAATTCCTGGTGTCGGACACCAGCCAGTCCAGCGACATGGCCGTGCGCAACAGCGTAATTGCCTATGATTTGCGTACCGTGATCTGCATACCCATGCGCCGCACTCAGGTGCAGGCCGCGCGCGCCACTGACACCGCTGCTGGACAGCCGGCGGTCCTGGGCGCGCTCTACCTGGACGCGCGCTACACCTCGCGCAACCTTTCCGGTGTGGGTCACGACGTGCTGCACGCCATCGCGCGCGAAGCGGCGGCGCTGGTGGAAAATGCCCGCCTGGCGGAGGCCGAGGAAGCCAATCGCCGCTACGAGCAGCAGATGGCCATCGCCGCCACCATCCAGCAGGGGCTGATGGCGGTTACCATTCCTGAGGTCTCTTTCGCCGCCCTTCGCGCCCGCAACATTTCCTGCAAGGAGATTGGCGGGGACTTCTTCGACGCGGTGCGCACCGGCGACGATCTGGCGGTGGTGATCGCCGACGTCTGCGGCAAGGGAGTTACCGCCGCCTTGCTGGCTTCCACACTGCAGGGCATGGTCTATTCTCATTTGGTGGCGCGCATGCCGCTGCCCGAGATTGCCAATGCTGTTAACCGCTTCTTCTGCCAGAAGCACATCGGCGAAAAGTACGCCACCGTGGTCATCGTGCGGCTCAGCAACAGTGGCCAGCTGGAATACGTGAATTGCGGGCATGTGCCGCCGCTTCTGGTCAGCAACGGCAGCGTCTTGCGCCCGGAAGTGTCCAACGTTCCCGTGGGCCTGTTGGCCGACGCAGGATACCAGGGCGGCTTCTGCAAGCTGAATCCCGGCGACCGCCTTCTGCTGGTCACCGATGGCGTCACCGAGGCGGAGAACGCGCAGGGCGAGTTCTTTGAGGATTCCCGCCTGCAGGACATTGCGGCCCACAGCTCGTTTGACCAGATCTTCGCCGCAGTGAACGACTTCTGCGCCGGCACGCCTCTGGCCGACGACTGCACCGTGGTCGAGTTGCAGTACACGGGCTAAGAGCTCCGGCACGGCACGCCGCGGCTGCCCGCGTGGGTTGCACCGGCCGCCGCCCACCACGAGTCCCACGGGGCAGAGCTGATGAACTTCACCTTCCTGGATTGGTCAGCCATTGTCGCCTACCTGGTGATTACGCTGGCTATGGGCCTTTACTTTCGCCGCCGCTCTGGGCGCAGCGTTGACGATTACTTCGTTTCCGGGCGCAACGTCAGCTGGTGGCTGGCTGGAACCTCCATGGTGGCGACCACCTTCGCCGCCGATACGCCGCTGGTGGTTACCGGGCTGGTTTACAGCCAGGGCATTGCCGGCAACTGGCTGTGGTGGTGCCTGCTGCCCTCGGGCATGATGACCGTCTTCCTCTTTGCCCGGCTGTGGCGGCGCTCCGGCCTGCTTACCGATGTTCAGTTTGCGGAGATGCGCTACACCGGGCGCCCGGCCGCATTCCTGCGCGGCTTTCGCGCCATCTATCTCGGCCTGCTCATGAACTGCCTCATCCTGGGCTGGGTGACCAAGGCCATGGTGACCATCGTCGGCACCACGCTGGGTGTGAGCCCGCACGCTGCCCTGGCTATCTGCATTTTCTTTCTGATTCCTTTTACCGGACTCTACGTCTCGCTGGGTGGCTTGTGGGGCGTGCTGTGGACTGATTTGTTTCAGTTTATTTTGAAGATGGCCATCGTGATCGCGGTGGCTTATTACGCCGTGGGCGCCGTGGGAGGCCTGGGACCGCTGGTGAGCACGTTGCATGGCTTGCGAACCACGGCCTCGGCTGGCGGCGGCGCGCCCGCCGGCAATGCGCTTTCCTTTTTCCCCGATTTCTCCCGGCCGCTAACTGCCCAGGCGCTGTGGCTTCTCCCCGGTTTGAGCTTCGTTGTGTACCTGGCCGTGCAGTGGTGGGCCTTCTGGTATCCCGGGGCTGAACCGGGCGGCGGCGGCTACATTGCTCAGCGCATTTTCAGCGCCAAGGATGAGCGCAACGGCCTGCTTTCGGTGCTGTGGTTCAACATCGCGCACTACGCCATTCGACCCTGGCCGTGGATTATCGCCGCGCTTGCCGCCATCGTGCTTTATCCCCACCTGGAGCATCCTGAAACCGGATACATGCTGATTGTGAACAATCAGATGCCGCACGCGCTGAAGGGCGTGGTGATTGCCGGTTTCATGGCCGCGTTCATGTCTACCATCGCTACCCAGCTCAACTGGGGCGCTTCCTACCTGGTGGCCGATTTTTACCGCCGTTTTATAAAACGAAACGGCTCGGAAAATCACTATGTGAATATTTCCCGCCTGGTCACGGTTCTGCTGGTGATTTGTTCCGGCTACGTCGCCGCACAGCTTACTTCCATCAAGTCAGGATGGGAAGTGGTGCTGGAAATTGGCGCCGGCACCGGCGGCGTTTACCTGCTGCGCTGGTACTGGTGGCGCATTAACGCCTGGAGCGAAATCTCCGCCATGGCGACCGCCTTGGCCGTGACCATCGCCCTGCGCTGGGCCGCGCCTTTTGCTGGCCAGGGTCCGGTACTGTTCGCCAAAACCGCCATTACCACCACCGCGCTCACAACCGTGGTTTGGATTGCGGTGACGTTCCTCACCAAGCCGGAGTCGGAAGAGGTCTTGTTGCGCTTTTACCGCAAGGCGCGGCCTGATGTGCGCGGCTGGAAGCCGGTGGCGCTTAGAACTCCCGAGGTGCCCGCCACGCGCGACCTGGGGCGCAACCTCAGTTCCTGGATTCTGGGCTGCGTGATGGTTTATGGCGCCCTGTTCGGTATCGGCTGGCTGACGCTGGGACCGCGCTGGCGGGGCGCCGTGATGATGGCAGTAGCCGCTGTTGCCGCCGCTCTTCTCTATATCAACATCACCCACGGCGGCTGGGAGATGGAGCCAGAACCTGCCGCGCCTGCCGGCGAGGCGCATGCCGCGCTGCCCCGCCACTAAGTTTTAGCCGCTATGCTCGCAGAAGTTCCAATGGTGGGACCTTAACTGCCGGCTCCCGACTACCGGCTCCTGACCACCGACTCCTGGCCATCCATAATATCGGCCAGCAGCTTGGGCTCGACGTTGCCCCCGCTGATTACCGCCACATTGATGCGCGTCTGCGGCAGCTCGCGCCCCCGGAATAGAAATGCAGCTACCGTCACAGCGCCACTGGGTTCCGCTATTAACTTGGGATTGGGAGCTAACAGGCGCATGGCTTGGCGAATTTCGTGGTCGCTGACGGTCACGATTTTGTCCACGTATTTGCGAATGTGAGCGAAGGAGATTTCGCCCACGCTCTGGGTGCGCAAACCGTCAGCAATGGTGCGCGTGGTCTGCTCAGCTCCCCAGTAAACCACCTGCCCGGTGCGCATGCTGGCGAGCGCGTCCGCGGCCAGTTCCGGCTCGACGCCGATCACCTTGCAGTGGCTGCCCGCCTCCTTCACCGCCGCAGCAATGCCGCTCACCAACCCGCCACCGCCCACGGGCGCCAGAATGGTCTCCACTTCCGGCAAATCTTCCAGAATTTCCAGGCCGATAGTGCCTTGCCCGGCGATGATGCTCTCATCGTTGTAAGGGGGCACGACCACGTAGCCATGCTCCGCCGCCAGTTGCTCGGCACGGGCGCGGCGTTCCTCGCTCCCCGGCCCCACCAGCACCACTTCCGCTCCCATGGCGGCAGTGCTCTCGCGCTTGATGGCCGGCGCCGTGCGTGGCATCACGATGATGGCTCGCACGCCCAGTGCGCGTGCGGCATAAGCCACACCCTGCGCGTGATTGCCGCTGGAATAGGCAATGACGCCCCGCCGCCGCTCTTCCTGCGAAAGAGATGCAATCTTGTTGTAAGCCCCGCGCAGCTTGAACGACCCGACGGGCTGAAGGTTTTCCGGTTTCAAATACAGCTCGCGCTGGTCCTTAGGGTCGTGCTGCTGCGGAATCTGCGATTGCACCAGATGAGTGCGCACAGCCACATCCTGCAGGCGCTGCTGAGCTTGCTTGATTTGTTCGAGAGTGACGATAGCGGTATTCTCCGGAATCGTAAGTCTAGTGTAGCTGGTCCCGGAAAATTAGTGTGTAACGTGGGTCCTAGTACTTCGGGTAGGTGGTAGTTGGTTGTGCTCTTGGCCGTTTGTCATCCTGAGCGCAGCGAAGGACCTGCTTTTCCGGTGTTCGTTTCCTTGCACTAAATCTCGAGAATTACCGGCATGATCAGCGGCCGCCGCGCGGATCGCTTCACAATGAAGCGTTTCAAATCCTGGCGAATTTTTTCTTTAATCACTCCGTAGTCAGCTTTCTCCTCATCGCTGGAAGCCTCCAGCGTCTGCAGCACAACTTGCCGCGCGTCGGGCAGGAAGCCATCTTCACCGGCGGCGAAGCCGCGCATCACAATCTCGGGCGCGGTCTCCACCCGTCCGGTGAGCTTGTTGATGGCAATGATGGGCAGCACAATGCCATCCTCACTCAGGTGGCGGCGGTCGCGAATCACCAGGTCCTCCACCACGTCGGTGCGCGAGCCCGAGTCAATGCACACGCGGCCTACAGGCACGCGTCCCGTCTTGCGCGCGCCCATCTCATCGAACTCCAGGATGTCGCCGCTCTCTATCGCCATCACCTTGCCCACCGCCCCCTTCATGGAGGCGGCCAGTTCGGCGTGCCGCTTCAGTTGCCGGAACTCACCGTGAATGGGAATGAAGTAACGCGGCTTCACCAGGTTGATAATCAGCTTCAGCTCTTCCTGGCTGGCGTGGCCGCTGACGTGTACCGGCGGGTGCGAGCCATCCTCGTAAATAACGTGGGCCTCGCGCCGGAAAAGGTGGTCAATCATGCGGTAGATGGCCTTCTCGTTGCCGGGAATGATGCGTGAGGAAAGCACTACCGTGTCGCCCAACTCGATCTTCGCGTGCTTGTGGTTGTCCACCGCGGCGCGCGACAGCGCCGACATGGGCTCACCCTGCGTGCCGCTGATGAGCACGCACACCTTCTGCGGCGGAAAATTCTTGATCTCCCCGGGATGAATCAGCAGCCCATCGGGCACGTCTATGTAGCCCAGGTCGGAGGCGATCTCCGCCGAGTCGGCCATGGAGCGCCCCACCAGCGCCACTTTCCGGTTGTATTCAAACGCCAGCTCGAACGCCAGCTTGATGCGGTGAATGGACGAGGAGAAGCAGGAGATGAACAGGCGCCGCTCTGCCCAGGCGAACACCTCGTCGAACTTGCGCCGCACCGCGCGCTCACTCGGCGTGTAGCCGGGCCGCTCGATGTTGGTGGAATCCTGAAACAGCGCCAGCACTCCCTCCTTGCCGTATTCGGCGAAGGCATGCAGGTCGAACAGCCGGTTATCGGTGGGTGTGGGGTCCACCTTGAAGTCGCCGGTGTGGATGATCACGCCCAGCGGCGTATGAATCGCCAGGGAGACGCAATCCACCAGGCTATGCGTTACCTGAATAGGGTTAATCGTGAATGGGCCGATGGTGAAGCGCTCACCAGGACGGATTTCGCGCAGATCGGCGTCGTCCAGCAGCCCGTGCTCCTCCAGCTTGTCTTCCACGTAAGCCAGGGTGAACTCGGTGCCATACACCGGAAGATTAATTTCGGAAAGAATCCACGGCAGCCCGCCAATGTGGTCTTCGTGCCCGTGGGTGAGCACGATGGCGCGCACCTTCTCGCGGTTCTCGATGAGGTAGGTGATATCGGGGACAACGATGTCCACGCCCAGCAGTTCGGCTTCGGGGAACATGAGGCCGGCGTCAATGACGATGATTTCATCGCCCCAGCGCACGGCCATGCAGTTCATGCCGAACTCGCCCAGGCCCCCCAGGGGCACAATCTGTAGCTTGCCGCTTGGCATTTTGGATTACTTGGATGCTAGCACAACGCCTGCCGCCGGGCAGTGCTGGGTGCCAGTTGCTTAGCCGGTACTCGCTTTTTTGCGCACGTGCAGCAGCTTCTGCACTTCGGCAACCACTTCACCGTTTTCGTCCTTTACCTGCACCACGAAGTTTGGCTCAACCTTCTCCTGCGTCTGCAGTTGCTGCCGTATGGATTCAATCTGCTCTTCGCTCAGCCGGAAGCTGGCCAACATTTTGCCTTTGCCCGGCTTGCGGAAGCGAATACTTGCGGACTTGTCCCACACGATGTAGTCGCGGCCGAGGTTCTCGATCAGCATCAGCATGTAGAACGGGTCAGTCATGGAATAGAGCGAGCCGCCGTAATGCGTGCCGACAAAGTTGGCATTCCAGAAGCGCAGCTTCATCTCTACATCAATAGCGCGCCAGTCGGGCTGCAGGCGGGTGACCCGGATTCCCGCCCCCAGAAAGGGTGGCCACACGTTCATGAACGCGCGCATGTGCCGTTTCGGAATTCGACGCATTAAACCCATCCTGTTCAGTCCGCTTGCAAGTCACGCCTTCAGCCGCGGAGCTCTAATGTTCAGCCGTGAAGCTCACGGCCCGCTGTGGAAGCCCACGGCTCCGCTCTGGACGGCCACAGGTTCCAATGTAGAAGCCGCCTCCGCTGGGAAGCCCGCTCTGCAAGTCCCATCCAGTCCGCTGTGGAAGCCCACGGGTTCAGCCGTGGGAACAAAGCCAGCCATCTACACTGGGCTTTAGCCCCTGTGTGATTGCGTCCGTATGCTAGCAAATCTCGGCCAACGGCCAGCGCCGGAGGTGCTTTGCCCGCCTTGCGAGGATGCGGTAAGGTGGTTATAGATGTCGGGTGCTGGTAAGAATTCCTGGTTGATGCGGCGCGTGGAAGCGGCCCTGCGCGGCGGTTTCACCCAAGCCTACGAAACGGTGAAGGTGGATCCCGCGCGCTTTCTGCTGCAATTGCAGGCCGCCAACGGCCTGCCCATTTCCACTTATCGCGGCGTTTATTCGCTCGACATCGCGCATTTGGACAGCGTCGCCGCCCAGACCATTCACGGCGCCATGAAGATTGCCGCCGTGGAGGGAGCGGGCCTGGGCTTGGGCGGCATCCTCACCGTGCTGCCTGATTTAAGCATTCTGGCCGCCATCACCCTGCGGACCATTCAGAAGCTCAGCCTGATTTACGGGTTTGAATTCAACACCGATGAGGAAACCGCCGAGCTCTGGCTGGCCACCGCCAGCGCAGCCGGGGTTGACCTGAGCCGCGAGTTCCTGGAAAAAGAAGTGGTCAGCCTCCTGGTGCCGCGCGTCATCCGCCGCATTGCCGTACAGGCCAGCGGGGAAGTGGTGGAGAAGTGGTCCGGGCGGCTCATCCCCATTGCCAGTTCCTTCATTGGCGGCGGCCTGAATTACTACTTCGTGCGCGCCTGGGGTGAACGCGCCAACGCACACTTCCGTCAGAAGCACCTGGGCGTGCGCGAGCGTCTGGCTTTAGCGCCAGCACCTTCCTCATGAGCGTGCCCTCCCAGCGGAAATTTCATTGTGCCGCCATCCTGTTCGATCTCGATGGCGTGCTGGTGGATTCCACTCGTTCGGTGGCCCGCTTCTGGAAGCAGTGGGCCGCGCAACACAATGTCTCGCCCGAAGAAGCGGTGCGAGTAGCTCACGGTCGCCGCACCCTGGAAACCGTTCGCCTGCTGGCGCCGCATCTGGATGCTGAGGCTGAGACGTTGCGCATCGAAGCCATTGAAGCCGATGACAGTAGTTCCTTGGAGCGGGTGAAAGGTGCTCTGGAACTTCTTTCTGTGCTTCCCGCGGAGCGCTGGGCAGTGGTGACCTCGGGTACGCGTTACCTGGCAACGCGGCGGCTGGCCAACAACGGCCTACCACAACCGCTTGCCTTCGTCACCGCCGACGAAGTCAGCCAGGGCAAACCCCATCCCGAACCCTACCTGAAGGGTGCGGAGTTGCTGCGGCTTGCCCCGCAAGAATGCCTTGTATTTGAAGATGCGCCCGCGGGAATCGAATCGGCGCACGCCGCCGGCATG
>DATJFA010000621.1:0-10684 GCA_035496015.1 Terriglobales bacterium
GGAAGGTGGCGGGTGTAAAGGTGCTGGGCGATGGCCTGTTCGTCCACGCGCAGGTGATCAATTCCGCCATTGCAGGCCGCAGCCTTGAACAACGAGTTGAAAGCGTCCACCAGTTCGCTGCGCGCACTGTAGTTCAGCGCCAGGGTGAGCACCATGCCGGTATTCTTCCCGGTGGATTCACGTGCCCACTGCATGCGCTCCTGCACCTGAGGCGGCAGCTCGTGTTCGCGCCCAATATATTCCAGGCGAATGTTGTTGCGGTTGAGCGTGGGCACTTCCTGCTTGAGGTAACGGCGCAGAAGGGCCATCAGGAAGCCTACTTCCGTGCTGGGCCGCTTCTTCCAGTTTTCCTCTGAGAAGGCGTAGAGGGTGACTGCCGGAATGCCAGCGCGCGCCGCTGTTTCCACCGTGGAGCGCACGGAAGCCACTCCCGCCCGGTGCCCGGCGATGCGCGGCAGGTGCCGTTGACGGGCCCAGCGCCCGTTGCCGTCCATAATGATGGCGATGTGTTGTGGGAGCCTTTCCGGGTCAAGCCGCAAATAAATTTCCGCTTCCTTGCGGTCCAGACCGGCAGGAACCTTTGCTTGCGACAACGATAAACCTCTTCTGTGTCACGAAGTTACCACACAGGGGGGCAGAGTGCAATGAACCGTGGTCGGTAGCTGCCGATGGTCAGAGAAGCGAACTTTCAACTCCAACAGCGCAACCGAGAATGTTCCCATTACTCTCGACCGTGCAGTTCTTAGTGCCCAGAAGCCTCCCTGACGGCTTGCATAACTTTGCACAAAAACCGCAGTAACTCTCATCTTGACAACAGCTTGTGCAGCGCGCAGCGTAGGAGGCCGCAAGCCGCCTCCAGTGGCGGTCAATTGTAAGGCACTCAGTCCCGGCCCTCCCCGTTGCTGATTACACAGTTCATGTACTTAAAGAGGAAAACATGAAAGCGACCACACTTAAGATCTTTGTGTTGGCTCTCGCGCTTTGCCTGCCATCGGCCATGGCACATGCTACGGGTTATTCCATCACGATTCCCAGCGTGGCTGGCTACCCGACAACTACGATCAGATTCTCCGCTCCGGGAGTTCTAACTGGCTCCCAAGCTATTGCCGCCAACAGCATCAAGGCGAGCTTCGCTGGCGAAGACTTTGCGGCTTTGCCTACCGGGGGACAGTGGGTGACCAACGCCTCCGGCACTTACTTTGGTTTCACCTGCAAACCGTCCTCGGTTGCCTGCATGAATGCGACGCGCGGCAAGGGTTTCTACACCTACAAACTGGTTGGCCCGGCGTTCACTGCGCCCGCTTCGAAGGGCGAGTTCCATCTCAACTGGGATGTGAACCCTCCCGGTGATGTATCGCAGGATATTTCCCACGTCCCGGAGCCCAGCAGCCTGTTTCTGTTCCTCGCCGGGATCCTCGCCCTGGGTTGGGTTACGCGCAAGAGAGTAGTGGCCTAATGCCACAGTTAAAATTCGAAACGCCGGCCGGCCAGGTCTGAAGGTTGAGTTGTCCCGGGAACGGATCGTCCGCTCTCAATGCTGGCGTTGTTGCGATCCAAATCGCGGCAGAAGGAACGGAGTCTGCCGCCGGTATTGCTCGTAGGCTGTGCCGTGTTTCCATAACAACTCCTTCTCCTCGATCCATTTATCCCAGGAGAGAACCAGCAGGGCAAACATCCCTACCCCACCGAACAGCGCGCTGGGGCTGTTGGCCAGAAGGGCCCAGCCCGCGAGCCATAGAATCGCGCCCAGCGCCATGGGATTGCGCGTAAACCGGTAGGGGCCGTCGCAGAGCAATACTCGAGTTGGCACCAGGGGAAGCGGGGTGCCCTCGCCTTTCTTGTGTTGCCAGTAGATGGACCAGGCCAGCCAGGGCACTCCCGCCACAAAAGGTACAACTGCCAGCCACGGCAGATGAGGAGCGCGCGCGCCTAACGACAGCCCGAAGGCGTGATCGAGCCTGCGACCCAGATAGACCAGCACTGCCGGAATCAGGACAAGCTCCAGGGTGGAACCAAACAGGGATGCGGCCAACAAATGCACGAAGCGGTGCGGAGAGCCGGAACGGCGGACCAGGAAGGCCAGCACCGGCTTGACGTGACCTCGTTCTCCCATTGGATGTGGAAGACTAACCCATAATCGAGCCTTGGAGGAATGCCATGAAAGTAGCCCTCCACTTCAGTGGCGGGAGTGTTAGGTTTAGCGATTGAGTCCTCTGACCGCCACCTCTTCCCCAGCCCCGGACTAAACGTTACTAAAGATTGCTTTCCGCCTGATGGTTATCTGGTTGCCCGGCCATCACCCGCGTTATGCTTGCGCAATTTTGGCTCAATCGCGATTAGCAGGACAGTAGGGGACTGCCATGCTTCTCCCCATCAAACACGAGAATATGTCGGCGCGGCGCTTGCCGGTTATTACCCTGGCGCTGATCGCCATCAACCTGGTAGCGTTCCTCGGCACTCACTTCACCATTGAAGAGCAGGCGCCACAAATCGGCAAGGCCAGAGCCCACATCCTGCTGCTTGCCGCCGCTCATCCGGAACTGAAGCTGACGCCCGAGGCGCAGCAACTGGTCGCCAGTTTCCAGAAGGAGCACGCTTCCACCTGGAAGAAAATCCAAAACCCACATCATGCGGCGATTGACAGCTGGGACACCAGGATGCGTTCGGAGCAGGACCCGGAGGCTCTGCAGGAAGAAATGGATTCATTGTGCAATGAGTTCACCACGCTTTCCGCCGCCTCGCTGACCGCACACTACGCTTTCATTCCCGCTCACCCCACGGCGATCAGCTATCTCACCGCGAATTTTCTGCATGGCGGATGGCTGCACTTAATCGGCAACATGTGGTTCTTGTGGCTGGCAGGATTTGTGCTGGAAGACGTCTGGGGACGGCCTCTGTATACCGTCTTTTATCTGGTGGCCGGCGTCGCGGCTCTGCAGTTCCATGCCTGGACCAATGCCGGCAGCATGGTGCCGACCCTGGGTGCGTCGGGAGCGGTGGCGGCGCTGATGGGCGCCTTCCTGGTGCGCTTCCCAAAAATGAAGATTCGCATGGTGTGGCTGTTCATGTTCCGCCTGATTCGCTTTAACGCGCCCGCCTACACCCTTCTGCCTCTGTGGCTGCTGATGGAGGTTTTCTATGGCGCGGCCTTTGGCGGGACCAGCGGCGTGGCCCACTGGGCCCACGTTGGCGGCTTCGCTTTTGGGGCCCTCGCTGCCGTGGCACTGCGCTACTCCGGCCTGGAGCAGAAGGCCAACCAGGCGGTGGAATCGAAGGTGGCCTGGACCGCGCATCCTGAGATTGACCAGGCCCATGAGCTGATCGAACAGGGCAAATTGGATGCCGCTGGTGAACTTCTCAAGAAGCATCTGGCCGCCCAGCCGGACTCGGTTGACGCCTGCACCCTGCTGCGCGACATCCACTGGAAGAAGCAGGATCTGCCGGCCTACCATGAAGCCACGGCAAAGCTCTGCGCCCTGCACCTGAAGATGCGGGAACCCGGTGCGGCTTGGCAGGACTACGAAGAATTTCTCAACTCCGGCGGCACGCACCTGCCCGCGGCCACGTGGCTGGAACTGGGTCGCGCTCAGGAGCAGCAGCAGAATTTTGAGCGCGCGCTGACCGAGTATTTGAGCCTGGCGGAAAACTATTCTTCTGAACGCGCTGCGCTGATGGCGCAACTGGGAGCGGCCCGCCTCTGCCTTAAGCGCCTTAGCCGGCCCCAGGATGCGCTGCAGCTGTTCCAGGCAGCCGCGGCTTCTCCTGTCCCCCACCTCGACCTGGAACTGAACATCCAGGCCGGGATTAAGGAAGCACAGGCGTCGCTTTCCGGCGGAGCGAAGGCCATGGGCGCCAGCGCGGGCGCGTAAATCAGTTCTCAGATCCCAGATCTCGGTTCTCAGATCTCAGTTGCTCCTTCGTCAGCTGGCGTCATGCAGAGGCGCTTCAGCGCCGAAGCATCTCGCGTGCAGTGCCAAAATTCCTCATTACTGCGCGCGAGATCCTTTGGGCCTGAAGGCCCTCAGGATGACGCCCTCCTGCGGAGCGCGGGCGCGGGCGCCCGCGCCAGCGCCAAGGGCCGCTCTTACGGCAATACCCCGCCGCGGCTCTGCACCTGGCGCACAAAGGCTTCGGCCTGGTCCACTCCGCTCTCCACGCCGCGGAATCGCGCTACCTGTTCCTGCAGCGCGTAGAAGCGGTCAGGGCTCTGGCTGGCGTGTGCATAACAGGCGGCACGCTTGGTTGGCTCCGCACCGGTGATATCCACGTACTCTGTGGGCGAGAACATCAGCGTGTCTTCGCCGTCGGACACCTCGTAGTAATAAAGCGCAAAACTCTTGCCCATGCGCAGCCACGCCTCGTAGCAGAGCATGGATGTGGCGCGATGATCAGGATGGCCGTCAATAGGCCATTGCGTGAACAGCACATCCGGCTTCTCGCCTTCAATGATGCGGGCGAAGTTATCGTAGTGCGCCTTATCAACCACCGACTGGCCATCCACCTGCCCGGCGAAAAGCGGCCTGGCTTGCAGCAATGCGCAGGCCTTTGCCGCCTCCGCACTGCGAATGGTCCCGGCTTCCTTTCCAGTCTTGCCGGGAATGCCGCCTTCGCCGCGGTTCAGATAGAGCAAGGTCACGGCATGTCCTTGTTTGGCGTAGCGGGCAACTGTCCCGCCGCAGCCATACTCCGGATCACCCGGGTGTCCGCCCGCGACCGTCACCTTAAGCTTTTTCTGCTCCGCCCCAACCTGGGCATTGAGCTCTGCCGGCGCGGCGCCCGCGATGGCCGCCGAGGGCAGCGCCCAGGCTGCATCGCGCAGAAACTTGCGGCGCGAAAAATCATCCATTTAATCCCTCCGAAGTTGCCTCACAGTCTACCTTTTGTGAAACCTGCTTTATGAGGATGTTTCCCAGGACGACTTCACTGTATCGGCAGGATATTGCGAGGCTTGCGCCAAGGACATCGGTCTCGTAGAGACCGGATGAGAGTAGCCCGCCAGTTTACCGGCGGGAGAGATTGCCAAAAGTTGTAGAGTCCCGTCGGGACGGCTGAGGCACAATTACATTAGGGAAAAGGGATAACTTGGACTGTAAAAATTTGCGGGCTGAATGCTGATTGCTGACTGCTCGTAGCTATCGCTCAACTCCCGTCAGCACCCTGGGCTGGTGCGCGGCCATTTCCCGCGCTACCGCCAGGCCCAGCCGGCGGATGCCTTCGCGGATCTGCTGCGGGTTGGAGTGGGAGAAGTTCAAGCGCATGTGGCGCCTGCCCTCGTCGCCCGTGGCGTAGAAGCAGTCTCCCGGCACAAAGGCCACATTCTCGCGCAGCGCGGCCTGGAAAAGATGCTCCATCTCCAAGCCCTCCGGAAGCGTTACCCAAAGGAACAGGCCGCCTTGCGGATGAGTCCAAGAGACCTCCGGCGGGAAATATTCCGTCAGGGCAGCCAGCATGACGTCGCGGCGCTCGCGGTAGACGGCGCGAATCTTCTTCACGTGCTCGTCGAGGAAGCCGTCGTGCACCACCTCGTAGGCCACCATCTGGTCGAAGGTGCTGGTGTGCAGGTCAGCGCCCTGCTTCAGCTGCACCAGTTTGCTGATCACGTCCGGCGGGGCCACCATCCAGCCCAGGCGGATGCCGGGCGCCAGCGTCTTGGAGAAGGTGCTCAGGTAAATCACGTTGCCCAGCTTGCCGTCGTCGCGGCGCAGGTTGTCGCGGTCCAGCACCAGCAGCGGCGGCAAGTGCTCGCCCTCAAAGCGCAACTGGCCGTAGGGATCGTCCTCGATGACGGGAATGCCGTACTTGTCGGCCAGCAGCACCAGTTCATGGCGCCGCGGCTCGCACAGAGTAACCCCGCCGGGATTCTGGAAGTTGGGCAGTACGTACATGAATTTGGGGCCGGAGCGCAGCGCTTCTTCCAGTTCTCCGGTGCGCAGGCCGTCGTGGTCCACGGGCACGCTCACGTACTCCGCGCCGTAAACGTTGAACGCCTGCAGCGCGCCCAGATAGGTGGGAGCTTCCAGCAAAATGCGGTCGCCGGGATTGATCAGCAGCTTGCCAATCAGGTCCAGCGCCTGCTGCGAGCCGCTGGTGATGAGCACGTTGTCCGGCCCGGCGATAATCCCGTACTTCGCCATCTTCTGCGCCAGGTACTCGCGCAAGGGCGTATAACCCTCGGAGGCGCTGTACTGCAACGCCATCGCTCCCTTGGCTTCCAGCACGCGGTGGCAGGCAGTCTCGAAGCGCTCCACCGGAAAGACATCGGGAGCGGGCAGGCCGCCGGCAAAGGAAATCACTTCCGGCCTCTGCGTCAGCTTCAGCAGTTCCCGGATGGTGGAGCTTTTGACGGATTTGGTGCGCTGCGCGAACCGGTGTGCCCAGGGTGTGGACATGGCTCTCCTCCCGCGTTCCAGTCCTACTTTAAGTCGGATGCGAGCGCCGGGGCTGTGACGCCGGTTACGGGGGGGTGTGGCAGGGGTAACACGCCAGTTCCTAGTACCTGGTACCCAGTTCCCAGAATGTGCTTGTAAGCCGAAAGCCGAAAGCCAAGCGCCAAGCGCTTGACCCCTTCTGCTCACCTTCCTACACTTCCCTAGTCTAACTATGGGAGCGAATTCATGAGTCGCACCGAAATACCGCCGGGAACCTTGTATCTGCTGATTCTAAAGACCCTGGAGAGTGGGCCTCGGCACGGCTACGGAATCGCCGAACGCATCCAGCAGCTTTCCGACGACGTGCTTACCGTGGAAGAAGGTTCGCTCTACCCGGCGCTGCAAAGAATGCTGATCAAGGGCTGGGTAGTAGGCGAGTGGCGGCAGTCGGACAACAACCGCCGAGCCCGCTATTACCGGCTTACTTTGGCAGGCAGGAAGCAACTGGGCTTGGAGCTGAGCGAATTTCAGAAAGTCATGGCGGCCATCACTCGCGTGATCCAGACCGCGTGAGAAGGGGTGCAACATGCAGCGCCTGGGAGAACTCTGGCGGCGGCTGAAGTTCATCTTCCGCCGAGGAAAGTTCCAGAGGGAACTGCAGGAAGAAATGCAGTTTCACCTGGAGATGAAAGCGCGGGCCCTGCGCGAGGCGGGTATGGCGTCGGGCGAAGCGGGTCCAGCCGCGCAGCGCCAGTTCGGCAATACGCTTCTTCTGAGCGAAACCAGCCGCGAGGTTTGGGGCTGGAACCTCCTCGAAACCGCCTTCCAGGATGTGCGCTACGGTTTGCGGCAATTGCGCCGCAGCCCGGGCTTCACCCTCGTAGCCGTGCTTACCCTTGCCCTGGGTATCGGCGCCAACACTGCCGTGTTTACGCTGATGGACGCGGTGCTGCTCAAATCGCTTCCGGTTGCCGATCCGCAGCAGCTCTACAGTCTGGGTGCGGACGACAACTGCTGCCAGATGACCGGCATGCAGGGTGATTTCACCATCTATTCCTACCCGCTCTATCGCTACTTTCAGGAGCACAATCCTCAATTCTCCCAACTGGCCGCCTTCCAGGCAGGAGCCATGCCGGTAGCGGTGAGGAGCAGCCGGGGCGTAGAGGCCGCACAGCCATACCGGGGCGAGTTCGTTTCCGGAAATTATTTTCAGATGTTCGGAATCAGCGCCTATGCGGGGCGCATGCTCACGCCATCTGACGATCGCGCAGACGCGCCGCCCGCAGCTGTGATGAGTTACCGCGTCTGGCAGCAGCGCTACGGAGCTGACCCAGGTGTGACCGGCTCCACATTCGTTATCAATAGCAAGGTATTCACGCTGGCCGGTGTTACGCCGCCCGGCTTTTTCGGCGATCGGCTGACTGGCGACCCGCCCGATTTCTGGTTGCCCATAGGCACCGAGCCTCTGCTTAACGGCCCGGTCTCGATTCTTCGGGAGCCGGGCGAGTTCTGGCTGTACCTTACCGGGCGGCTCAAGCCGGGCGTGCCCCTGGCTGCCTTGCAGGCGCAGCTGACCGTGGAATTGCAGCAATGGCTCCGCACCCTCCCCAAGTTGGATAAAGGCGACCGCAAGGACATTTCCCGACAACGCATCATTCCCACTCCAGGTGGAGCCGGGGTTACCGAGTTACGCGACCAATATGCCAGCGGGTTGCACTTGCTTATGGTCTTGGCCGGACTGGTGCTGCTGATCGCCTGCGCCAACCTGGCCAACCTGCTGCTGGCGAAAAGCAGCGCCGCCCGCACGCAAATGGCGGCGCGCATTGCGCTGGGCGCAACTCGTGCCCGCCTGATGCGGCAGATTCTGACGGAAAGCATGCTCCTGGCCGTGCTCGGCGGCGCAGCGGGCGTGGCCGTAGCGTTCCTGGCCACGCGTATGATCCTGCTGCTCGCGTTTCGCGGCGCGCTCTACGTTCCCATCGACGCCACTCCATCCCTCCCAATCCTCGCGTTCGCCTTCGGACTTTCCCTGCTTACGGGTGTTCTGTTCGGCGTGGCCCCGGCGTGGGTCAGTTCGCGCTCGCAGCCTGCCGAAGCGTTGCACGGCGCCACCCGCTCCACCCGCGACCGCTCCGCCCTGCCGCAAAAATCGCTGGTGGTGCTACAAGCTGCACTCTCCCTGGTGCTGCTGGCTGGAGCCGGCCTGCTCACCCGCTCGCTGCTGAACCTGCAGAGCCAGCAATTCGGCTTTCAGACTGGCGGTCGCTATATCGTCCGCGTGGACCCCTCGCTAGCCGGCTACACCATGGAACGCCTTCCCGGCCTGTACCGTCAGCTGCGAACGCAATTAGCCGCCATCCCGGGTGTGCTCAGCGTCGCCTACTCTGGCTACAGCCCCATGCGTGGCGAGAACTGGTCCAACGAGATCAGCGCGGAGGGGCACCTCGACGAGGGATACAAAAATGAGTTCCTGCCCTGGGTTTCGAAAACGCCTTCGTGGGTGCGCGTCAGTCCTCGCTATTTCGAGACCGTGGGCACGCGACTGCTGCGGGGTAGGGTTATCACGGAACAGGACACGCCGAGCTCTAAACGTGTAGCCGTTGTAAATGAGACTTTTGCCCGAAAATTTTTTCCCGTGCAGGATCCCCTTGGAAAGCATTTCGGAATCGGCGACAACACTCACAACCGGGACTTCGAGATTGTGGGCGTCGTCGAAGACACCAAGTACCAGGACGCACGCCAGCCGGCTTACGCCACCTTCTTTCTTCCATTTCTGCAGCAGATCCCGCGTGGCGATGAGTCGGATCAGAATGCCGTTGACGGTTCCAATTACCTGCACGATGTCGAGTTGCTGGTGGCCGGCCGTCCCCAGAATCTGGAATCGCAGGTTCGCCGCGTCTTGGCCGAAATTGATCCCAACCTGACCGTGCTTTCTATGACCACCTTCGACGAACAAGTCGCCCGCAACTTTAACCAAGATCGTTTGCTGGCCCGGCTTACGGGATTGTTCGGATTGCTGGCACTCGTGCTGGCCTCGGTCGGTCTCTACGGCGTGACCGCCTACAACGTTGCCCGCCGCACCAACGAAATAGGCATCCGTATGGCCTTGGGCGCCGACCGTAACAATGTACTGGGCATGGTGCTGCGCGGCGCCATTGGGCAAGTCGGGATGGGTCTGATTCTCGGTATTCCCATCGCCTTGGCGGCCGGGCACGCTCTCTCCAGTCAACTCTTTGGCGTGAAGGGGTATGACGTGGGTGTGCTGGGGGCTGCAGTTTTGATTCTTTCGGCTTGCGCTGTGGTGGCGGGATTGCTGCCTGCCCACCGCGCCGCTTCCATTGACCCCATGCAGGCATTGCGGGCGGAGTAGGCTCCTGAGGCAGATTTCCGGCAATGAATGACTTTCGCCCTGATCATCTGTGCTTTGCGCCCAGCACCAGCAGCTTGGAACTGACCTTCAGCCCCGCCTGACTGGCGGGTGACGGGTTCATTTCGAAACGTACGCTGTCTCCTTCCAGAAAGAATCTGATCATCCCGCCGGCGCTGATGAATCCGGGGGTGTCGGCCACCGTTAAGACCGGGTCGGAGCGAAGGTCAGCCACAATCGCTTTCATGTGCCCGGATTCAGAGGGGCTGAGAAACAGAACATGACACTTTCGCGATTGAGCCATGCTGTCGGGGTAGATCACGTGCACGGGATGATTCTGGATTTTGCGGCTGGAGAACGCGCTTTCCAGGTTCCGGTCAAAGGGGCTGTCGCCCAGGATGCATATGCGGAACGGGTCGGAAGGGCCGCTAAATGCGCCGGAGGGCCACTCAACAAACTTCCCGAAATTGTAGAGGTAGGCGGCCTTGATCTGGTATTCGCCGTTGGATTGTGCTTCCACTGCGCCCTTACCTGCCAGGACAATCAGCAAGGTGGCCACGATCCCGCAGAGGAATTTCCCGGGCCGGCGCTCATCGTAGCCGCTTCGCCAGCGGCCTCGTTCGACGGCAATTGCTGCTGTCCTCAGAAACGCCACGTTACCTTGCCGTAAAATTCCCGCCCCATCTTCCCGGACACCACGTATTCCCAGAAGGGCTGGAATTCGTAATGAGGAGCCTCGGTCAGCCGCTGGCCGACAATGCTGAGCTCCAGATCCCGCCGGGGGCGCCATCCCAAGCGCATATCCAGACGGGCATAGTTTTGGATCGTCTGTCCTGGCAACGCCCCGACGTAATAAAGAGCGGTATCCGTTTCCAGGTTGTAGGGCAGAGTCAAATACGAATGCAGCTGGAATTGATGCCGGGGATTGTCCCCATCCTGGCCGGGGAAG
>DATJFA010000622.1:0-12514 GCA_035496015.1 Terriglobales bacterium
CTACATGACTGCCCTGCTGCAACTGGGATTGGTGCAGGAGCAGGGCGGACGCCCGCAAATTGACCTGATTGGGGCGCGTCAGACGATTGACACCATTGACATCCTCAAGGACAAAACCAAGGGCAATCTCACCTCGGCGGAAGAGACCTTCCTGCAGAACGTGCTTTACGAATTGCATATGGCCTACATCGAGGTGACCAACGCGCTGGCGCGCGGCGCCCAGGCCCCGGGCCAGCCCGGACCCAAGCAGCAATGAAAGCTGTTCTCACCGTGATGGGCAGCGGCACCTCCATGGGCGTGCCCACCATCGGCTGCACCTGCAGCGTGTGCACCTCGCCCGATCCTCACGACCGCCGCACGCGCCCTTCGGTACTCATCGAGTACAACGGCCATGTGATCCTGATTGACACCACGCCGGACTTCCGCGAGCAGGCGCTGCGGGAGGGCGTGCGCCAGCTGGATGCCGTGCTCTACACCCACGCCCACGCCGACCACGTCCTGGGGCTCGATGACCTCCGGCCTCTTAGTTTTCACCGCCATCAGCGCATCCCGCTTTACGCCAGCGAAACCGTGGCCCGCGTGGTGCGTGGCATGTTCCGTTACATCTTCGACGACGAGTACAAGTACGGCACCATGGCGCAAGTGGAAATGCATACGGTGAATGGCCCCCTGGAGTTGTTTGGCGTGCGCTTTGAGCCGGTAAAGGTCCTGCACGGCGATACCGAAATTTATGGCTATCGGTTTGGCTCAGCCGCGTATCTCACCGATTTCAGCACCATCCCCGAGGAGTCGTTCCCGCAGCTGCGGAATCTTGACATTCTGTTCTTAGACGCGCTGCGCCATAAGCCGCACCCCACTCACTCCACCGTCGAGAATTCGGTGCGCATCGTGGAACGGCTGCAGCCGCGACGGGCATTCTTCACGCACATCTGCCACGACCTGCCGCATGAGCAGACCAACGCTTCTCTGCCGCCGCATGTGCGCCTGGCGCACGACGGCCTGAAGCTGGAGTTTGAAATTTAAAATGTAGCGCCGGCGTCTCGCCCGCCCCGCGGTGGAACGCGCTGAGAACTGAGAACCGAGAACTGGGAACTGCTTGAAAGTCTTCCGCCATCTCGAAGAGCTTCCCTCCGACCTGGGCCGCACTGTGCTTACCGTCGGCAATTTTGACGGGGTCCACCGCGCCCATCAGCACGTTCTGCGCCAGGTAGTGACTCGCGCCCGTGAATTGCATGCGACCTCCCTGGCTGTGACTTTCGATCCCCATCCGGTTCGCATCCTCCATCCCGATGCCGCCCCGCCCCTCATCACGCCTCTGCCCATCAAGCTGCGCCTGCTTGCGGAGACCGGCCTGGATGCGGCATTGCTGCTCCCTTTTACCCGCGATCTGTCCCTGCTCAGCCCGCGCCAGTTCGCGGAAGAAATTCTCCACCGCGCACTGCACGCACGCGAGCTGCATGAAGGCTTCAACTTTCGTTTCGGATGCAAAGCCAAGGGCGACGTGCAACAGCTGGCCGAGTTCGGCCGCGAGCTCGGATTTGAAGTCAAGGTTTATCCCGACATGTGCATTCGCGGCCATTCCGTCTCCAGCAGCCGCGTGCGCGAGCTCATCGCCGCTGAAGGCGACGTCAGCGACGCCCGCCACCTCCTGGGCCGCTCCTTCAGCATTGTTTCCACTCCTGGCCGCGGCCGCGGCTTTGGCGCCAAATACACCGTCCCCACCATCAACCTGAGCCGCTACGACGAACTGGTGCCGCGGGACGGCGTTTACATCACGCGCACGCGCGTGGCGGAAGAGTGCTTCGATTCCGTGACCAACGTTGGCAACCGCCCTACCTTCGGCGCGGACTCGTTCGCCATCGAGACCCACCTGCTCAACTTCCACCCCCTGGAACTGACCCCCGAAACGGAAGTCGAACTGTTTTTCCTGCGCCACTTGCGCCCGGAAATTAAGTTCCCGTCCGTCGAGGACCTTCGCCGCCAAATCGCCACCGATGTTAATTACGCCCGCCGCTACTTCCACCTCCTGACCAATCACGAGCGTCGCTAGCCATCGCCACTTCAGGACTGTCATCCTGAGCGCAGCGGACCGATTCGCTGGCGAAGCGGTCCGCAGAGTCGAAGGACCTTGTGCTTTTTCTGCAGCATCACAGGTAGTGCCCGCGAGATCCTGGGGTCCTTTCGCTGCGCTCAGAATTTCGGCAGCGGGCTCAGACGCCCGCTAACCGTGCCACCGGAACGACGGCATCCGGGCCTGCACCCCGGAGTACAATCCATCCCCATGGCGGGCACCGCCACCTTCAGCTTCTCCACCACCTCACGCGGACAGCGCCGGACCCTGATCGCCGCCGGCCTGGGCTGGATGCTTGACGCCTTCGACGTCATGCTCTACGCCCTGGTGCTCACCCACATCATGCGCGACCTGGGCATGAGCAAGGGGACCGCCGGCCTGCTTAACACCCTCACCCTGCTCGCCTCCGGCATTGGCGGCGTGCTCTTTGGCTTCATTGCCGACCGCATCGGGCGCAAGCGCGCGCTCATGGCCACCATACTGACCTATTCCGTTTTCTCCTTCGCTTGCGGCCTCTCCACCACCATCCTCATGCTCGCCTGCTTCCGTTTTGCGCTGGGCCTGGGCATGGGCGGGGAATGGAATACCGGCGCCGCCCTGGTAGCGGAGACCTGGCCGGACGAGCAGCGGGCTAAGGCACTCTCTATCGTGCAGAGCTCCTGGGCCATTGGCTATGCCTTGGCCGCTCTGGTGGCCGGAATCGTGCTCCAGTTTTCCAATTGGCGCGCCGTGTTCTTCGTCGGCGTTCTTCCCGCGCTGGTGATTTTCTGGATCCTGAAGAAAGTGCCGGAATCGGAATTGTGGGAGCAGCACCGCAAGGCCTCACTCGCCGCGCCCAGTCCGCAGTCCGGGGTCGCGCAGGCCCGGGAGGACTCCTTCTTTCATCTCTTCTCCCGTCCTTACGCGCGCCATACAATCGCTCTTCTGCTCGTGAACTTCTTCGGCCTGTTTGCCTGGTGGGGCCTGTTCACCTGGATTCCGCCCTACTTATCGCTTCCCATCTCCCAGGGCGGGCGTGGCTTTGGCGTGATGAGCACCACCGCCCTGCTCCTGTTCCTAAACCTCGCCGGAATGTTTCCCGGATACCTGACCTTTGGCTGGGTGGCCGACCGCTTCGGCCGGCGTAACAGCTTCATTCTCTATACATTGGCAGCCGCACTTCTAGTTCCGCTTTATGCCATGGCGCGCTCGGAGTGGGTGCTGCTGTTGTTGGGCGCAATGGTAGCGTTCTTCGGTACCGGTTTTTTTTCCGGCTCAGGGATCATCGGCAGCGAGATCTTTCCCACCCGCCTGCGCGCCCGCGCTTTGGGTTTCACCTACAACGGAGCCCGCACCCTGAGCGCGGCGGCGCCCTTCGTGATCGGCCGCGTCGGTCAAGCCAAGGGCCTGGGCTGGGCGTTTTACCTTTGTGCCGCATCCTTCCTGCTCGCCACTATGATGGCCGCCTTGCTGCCCGAAACCAAGGGCAAGCAACTCACCTAGGGTCCGTAGCGCCGGCGTCTCGCCGCCGTGGCGAGGGCGTCCCCTCCTCGCCGGGTGCTGGACACTGTGTAGTTTTGTGCCGCGGGCGCCCCGCCCGCAGGTCAGGGCAGGCTCTCGCCCGCGAACGCCCTCGCCAGAGGGCGTCATGCTGAGGCGCTTCAGCGCCGAAGCATCTCGTGTGCACCAGCTTGAAAGGAAACTCTGCTTAACGCCATCGGTCCGCGTTAATCCGCGGCAAAGCATTTTCTCGTCTACCACACCGCCGTGGTAATAGACACGGCCGGCAGCTTCAGGGGCAGCGTGTGCCCGTTGGCCACGATCGCAACCTCCACGTCGACTTTGCGGCTGTTCATCAACTCGCTGACAATCTTCCCTTCCGGCGTTTTGAAGGAAATCGCGCGCACTCCCGGGTAATTCCCGGTTGTCTTGATGCGCACCGCCCCTGGCCGCACGAATTTACTGAAGTGTGCCAGGTAGTAATACAGGCCGGTGTAGGTCACTTTGTGGCTTTGGCGATTGATGATGATCACCGGGTGCTGAATGTTGGGATCGGGATTGCCGTGAATGTATGACACCGCCCATGGGCCGCCCTTCTCATCCAGTACCGCGTTCCAGTAGATCCACGCCGAGGCATAGTTCTCCAGGTCGCTGAAAATCTGCTGTCCCCAGAAGTCTCCGTCGGCAAAATCGTACACCGGCAACGAAAGCGTCTTCGGCGTGCCCGCCTGGTAGGCGTAGCACACCTCCGTCATCCACAGCGGCGCCTCAAGATAGCGCCGGTGCAGCTCAGCCGTCTTTGAGTATTCCTTGAAGTCATAGCCGTGATACGGCATGACCGCCACATACTTGCGTGCTTCGGGGTCGTCCATGAGCAGGGGGTAATTCGTGAATGCGTCGTCCCGGTCGCCAGACTCGCTCAGCATCAGCCTGGTCTTCGGTCCCGACTTTTCCAGCAAAGGTCCCACATGGTCGCGCAACAGAACTTTGATCTCTCCATAAGGAATCTTGGTGTAAACCCCTGGCTCATTAAAGAGGCTCAGGTAGTCAATGAAGACGCCGTTCTTCTGGTACTCCTGCACATAGCGTAAGTAGTAGCGCGCCAGCGCATCGTAGTACTTGGGGTTCACGTCCTGGTTGGTGTCCGGGTTGAACAACATCCAGTCCGGCGGATAATCCATCGGCGCCTGCAGCACGAAGTTGCCATATTTCCGCGCCCGCTTGATGTAAGTGATCAACCCATTAGGCCCCAGGTCGCGGGCGATTGAGAAATGGTTCATCTCCACGTCCCCAGCCACGGGGTCGTAGCTGTAAAACGGACCCGCGGACATAAAATCCGTACTGGCGATGGGCGTCTTCATGGCCGTAAAGCCGGCGCCCTGCCGCGGATCAAACATCGCCCGCAGCACCTCTTCCTGTTGCTGCGGCGGCAGCGTATTGATGACCATCAGCCCCGCTTCCATTAAGGAAGCGCCAAAGCCGGTGATTTTCTGGTAAGTTACCCGGCCATTAATCTCGAATTTCAGCGCCTGCGGCCCGGGCGCGCCGGCTGCAAAACTCGCCGCCGGCTTAGCCGCTAGGCGATCTCCTGCCTGCGACGAGACGTAGACTTGAGCTTCTTGCGCCAGTGCGGACGCACAGCAAAGCATGACGATGATCAGGGCCCGCGACGCACTGCTCCACTTGTTTTCCAGACGTGTGTGCATAAAGAGCTCCCGCGACCACCCTCCTTAGTACTTTCCAAAGAAAGAGCTGTCAAGGTCTGCCCCATACGGACGGATTTCGCCTCTCATCCGATGTTAATCCGCGTTTATCCGCCGAGAAGAAGTACAGGCCGTTGACCGCCACCCCGCATCGGGATAGAGTTTTCTGCGGGTCGAAATAGGAGGTCACAATGTCACAACTGGCGCTGCTGGGCGGACCCCGGAGCAAACGCAAGCCTTTCCCCGAGTGGCCTTTCTATGACGAGCGCGAACGCGCCGCCCTGATGGAAGTGCTGGAGAGCCGCGTCTGGTGGCGCACTCCCGGCACCCGCACCCTGCAGTTTGAGGGCAACTTCGCCCGCTATCACGGCGCGAAACACGGCGTAGCTGTCACCAATGGCACGGCAGCGCTCGAAGTCACCATTGCCGCCCTGGGCATCGGCCAGGGCGACGAAGTCATTGTGCCCGACTTCACTTTCATTGCCACCGCCAGCGCCGTGCTCTTTGCCGGCGCCCTGCCCGTCATGGTAGACGTGCGCCCCGATACTTTCTGCATTGACCCCGACCTGGCCGAGGCCGCCATCACCCCGCGCACTAAGGCCATCATCGCGGTCCACATGGGCGGCCACCCCGCCGACCTCGATCGCTTGGTCGAAATTGCCGAGCAGCGTAACCTGGCCCTCGTCGAGGACTGCTCGCACGCCCACGGCAGCCAGTGGAACGGCCGCCACGTCGGCACCTTCGGCAAGGCAGGCACCTTCAGCTTTCAGGCAAGCAAGCTGATGACCGCCGGCGAGGGCGGCATCGTCATCACCAACGACGATCAGGTCGAGCGCATGGCCCGCTCCGTGCACGATTGCGGCCGCATGCCCGGAGAATGGTTCTACAGCCATTTCATTTACGGCTCAAATTACCGGCTCAGCGAGTGGCAGGGCGCGGTGCTCGATGTGCAGCTCACGCGCCTGAACGAGCAGACCGCGCGCCGCCACAAAAATGCCCGCCTCCTCGACCAACTGCTGCGCGAAATTGAGGGCATCACGCCTCAGAAGCACGATATGCGCTGCAACCGCAACGGCCAGTATGCCTACATCTTTCATTACAATCGCAAGGCGTTTGCCGGCGTCTCCACCGAGCGCTTCATCGAAGCCATGAAGGCTGAGGGCATTCCCGACCAGGCCAGCTATCCGCCGCTGCACGCCCTGGATGCGTTCACCAGCGGCGAATACCGCAAGAAGCTGAGCGGCGAGCAAGCCAAAGAAAAACACGATTTCCTGCACCGCAGTTTTCCCCAGACGCAGCGCGCCGCCTGGGAAACAGTATGGATTCCGCAGCCGGCGTTGCTGGGCGACGAGGAAGATATGCATGAAATCGTCGCCGCGCTGAAGAAGATTCAGCGCTACGCCCGCGAATTGGCCAGCGCCCCCGCCGCCGCTGTGGGCTAGTTCTGACCCCCAGCCCGGCTTGCTCATCTGTCATCCCGAGCGAGCGCCCGTTGAGCGCAAGCGAAACGCGCGCGAGTCGAGGGACCTTGCGTTCTTAAATAACCGGCGGCCCGGGAATTCTCAGGTCCGGTGGCTCTTTAATTCCGTGCATCCCCTGCTCCGTTACAATCGTCTTCATATGTTGGCCAGGAGAATTCCAGAACCACAATGATCACAACCCGGACGCGCCCCGCTTGCCTGCTTCTTCTTATCCTTTCTCTTGCCGTTTCGGCCTTTGCTGCCGCAGGCGAAACCAATATCACCCGCGCCACGCTGAAAAACGGCCTGCGCGTCATCATCGTGCGCAACACTCTCGCGCCCGTTGTCACGGTGCAGGAAAACTACCTGGTGGGCGCCAACGAAACGCCCGAAGGCTTTCCCGGCATGGCGCATGCGCAGGAGCACATGGCATTTCGCGGCTGCCAGGGCGTGGATGCCGATCAGACGGCGGCGATTTACGCTCAGCTGGGCGGCGACGACAACGCCGATACCCAGCAGGACATCACCCAATACTTCGCCACCGTGGCCGCGCAGAATCTCGATATCGTGCTTCACATGGACGCCGCCTGCATGCGCGGCGTAGACAATTCCGACCAGCAGTGGTCGCAGGAACGCGGTGCCATTGAGCAGGAAGTTGCCCGCGACCTTTCCAACCCCACTTACAAGTTCCTGACCCGCCTGAACCAGGACATTTTTGCCGGCACTCCCTACGCGCACGACGCCTTGGGCAGCAAGCCCTCCTTCGACGCCACCACTGGGGCCAAGCTGCAGAAGTTCTACCGTGACTGGTACGTGCCCAACAACGCCATCCTCGTCATCAGCGGCGATGTGGATCCGGCTGCCACCCTGGCGCAAGTCAGGGCGCTGTACGAATCCATCCCCAGCCGTGCCCTTCCTCCCCGGCCCGGCATCAAGCTGCAACCCGTGAAAGCGGAAACCTTCACCTTGGCCAGCGATTACCCCTACACCTTGGCCATTGTCAGCTACCGCATGCCCGGCACTGACAGCAAGGACTTTGCCGCCGCTCGTGTGCTGAGCGACGTCCTGGGCAGCCAGCGCGGCGATATTTACGCTTTGGTGCCTCAGGGCAAAGCGCTCGACGCGGGCTTTGAAATGGCGGAACAGTATCGCCAGGCGAGCGTGGGCTTTGCTTACGCGGTTCTTCCGGCCAACGCCGATGCGCAGCCCATCATTGCCGAACTGCAGCGTCTTGTGGCCAATTACGCCGGTAAGGGAGTCCCTGCCGACCTGGTGGCCGCCTCCCGCCGGGCGGTGCTCGCCTCCAACGAGTTTGCCCGCAATTCCATTCCCGGCTTAGCCGATCTATGGTCGGAAGCAGTGGCCAGCGAAGGTCGCAACTCGCCTCAGGACGATGTGGATGCGGTGCAAAGCGTCAACATCGCGGACGTCAACCGCACTGCCCAAACTTACCTGCGCAACGATCAGGCCATTGTGGCCACACTCAAGCCTCAGCCCTCTGGGGCGCCGGCAGCCGCTAAAGGCTTTGGCGGCACGGAGAAGCTCACCTCCGCTCCCACCAAGCCGGTGCCACTTCCCGTATGGGCCAAGTCCTTGCTCAACCCGTTGCAGCCCCCGAAGTGGGACCTCACCCCGACGGACACGACGCTGTCCAACGGCATCCGTCTGATCGTCCAGCCCGAAAAATTGAGCTCCACAGTAACGATAGTCGGCGAAATTCGCACGCAGGCTGATCTGGAAGTTCCAGCCGGCCGCGAGGGCGTGCAGGACGTCCTGGCCGGCTTGTTTTCGTATGGCACTACCACTCTGGATCGTCTCGCTTTTCAAAAGGCCCTCGACGATATTGCTGCTGAAGAATCCGCTGGTCCCAGCTTCTCCGTGGCCGTGCTCAAGAGATACTTTGATCGTGGCGTGCAACTGCTTGCAGACAACGAACTCCACCCTGCGCTTCCGGAGCCGGCTTTTAAGGTAGTGAAGGCCCAAACCGCGGATTCCGTGGGAGGTCTTCTCAAAAGCCCGGGATACCTGGCGGAAAGAGCTCTGGAGTTTGGCCTGCTGCCCAAGAACGACCCGGCATTGCGCCAGCCTACCCCTAAGACAGTGGATGGGTTAACCGCCGCCGACGTACATGACTACTACGCCCGCGCCTATCGTCCCGATCTGACCACCATCGTGGTGATCGGCGACGTAACCCCAGATGAAGCCAAGACCGAAATCGAAAAATGGTTTGGGTCATGGAAAGCGGATGGGCCCAAGCCGCAGGTGGACCTGCCGCCGGTTCCGCCTAACACAGCTTCCGCTACCAATGTTCCCGATCCGTCACGCATTCAGGATCTGGTCGAGCTCTCCCAGGAACTGCCCATGAACCGCTTCGACCGTGACTATTACGCGCTGGAACTGGGTAATCATGTGCTCGGCGGCGGCTTTTATGCCACTCGCCTTTACCGCGATCTGCGCGAAAAAACCGGCCTGGTTTACACCGTTTCCAATCGCCTGGACGCCGGCCGGACGCGCGCTGTCTTTACCGTCTCTTATGCCTGCGATCCGAAGAACGTTTCTAAGGCGCGAGCCCTCGTAGAGCGCGACCTGCGCGACATGCAGAATTCCCCGCCAACCGCCGGAGAGCTGCAACAGGCGAAAGCTCTCATCCTGCGTCAGATTCCACTCGCCGAGTCCAGCGAAATGAGCATTGCCGGCGGGCTTCTGGGACGCGCCGTGATGGGCCTGCCGCTGGATGAGCCCGTGGACGCCGCCGCCCGCTACTCCGCGCTTACCGGCGAGCAGGTGGAGGCGGCATTCGCCAAATGGATCAAGCCGCAAGATTTTGTGCAGGTAGTGCGTGGTCCCAAGCCGCAGTAATCACTTTGCGTTTGTCCCGGGGGCGTCTCGCCCACGCCAAGAAGTGGACCGCTTCTTAGTTTTGTGGCGCATGCGCCGCGTGGGGTGTTGTCTCAGAAGAAAATCTTAAGACTGTTCCCGAGCGCAGCAGACCGATTCGCTTGCGAATCGGTCTGCTCAGTCGAGGGACCTTGCGTTTTAACCAAGGCAAAAGGCTGTGGCCGTCTTCACCGCTGCAGTTGTATCGGCCGGCTAAGCTGGAAGGTGAGCACCGATTCCGCCGGTACTTTTACCTGCTTGCCCTTAGTCAGTACCTGCGCGCCGGCCCCGCCGGCGCCACCTACTACCGCGCCGATGGCGGCGCCTTTGCCGCCTCCGGCCACTGCGCCAATCACCGTTCCCAGCAGCGCGCCGCCGCCCACCATCTCCGCCGTCTTTTTGTTCTTGCCAATGCCGCCCGTACCCTGCTGCGTTACGGTGTTAGTAGAAACGAGGTAACGATGGCCATGAATTGTGATCGAATGCAGCGCCAACTCCGCCTGGTTCTCGCCCAGGGTGGGGTTCTTGACACTGGCTATGGTCAGCGCCACCGGCGAGCCTTTTGGGACCAGCACGTTGCCCCTCTGGTCCTCAATGGTGCGCGCCACTTCCGCAGAATAAGTCTTGCCGTTGTCGGCCTGCGTTGCCTCGATGTTCTCGTTCGTCCGGATCGCCAGTTGCGTTCCGGTCGGCAGCACATCCGTCCGGCTGGTCCTTACCCGCTCGGCTGTGCGCGGTACGGTTTGCGTGTTCTGGCTTGATGTGGAACTTGCCGTCGAACTCTGGCTGCTCTGGTTGGACGTATTCTGCCCGTAAGCCGCTCCGCCCAGCATCAGGCCAAAGGCCAGAGCCGCAATCAAACTTAGCTGTTTCACAGGTACCCCTCCTTCATTCCCCGTCTCCTTGGTTTGAGGCCACTTACCCAACAGGGAGTTGGATGGGGCCTTAACCCTGCCTAACGCCTCTCTAACTTTTGCGCCTTTGTGGCGCGGGCGCCCTCGCCCGCGACCTCCGAAGGAGGGCGTCATGCTGAGGCGCTTGAGCGCCGAAGCATCTCGCGTGCGCCGCCTCAATCTTGCGGCCCAGACATCGCGCCGCTTCGCCAGAAGCGCGCTGGCCACTTTCCCTCTCCGCCTCCGGATGCGACATTAGAAGCTGTAAGACTCAGGGAGCATCTAAGCCAACGTGAACCTCAGGCCTCAGCAGCGCGAATCGCTGGACGGAAAGCGCTTCGACATTGCCATTGTCGGCGGCGGCATCAATGGGGTTGCGATCGCGCGCCAATGCGCCCGCGCCGGCCGATCCACGCTGCTGCTGGAGCAACATGACTTTGCCGCCGGTACCACCAGCCGTTCCACTCGCCTCATTCATGGTGGTTTGCGCTACCTGGAACATGGTGAGATCAGCCTGGTGCGTGAGTCGGTGCGCGAGCGCCGCCACCTGCTGCAGGAGAAGCCTCACCTGGTCCGCCCCATCAATTTCCTCCTCCCGCTCGGTCCGCAGGCGCAACGCAGCGCGCTTGAGGTCCGTTTCGGGTTGTGGCTTTATCGCCGCTTCGCTGCCACGCGTGCCCGAAACCATGACGGGGCGAATGGCATCGCTGCCCTGGAACGCCTGCTCGATTCCGGCGAACGCTGGCGCATTTTCAACTACGAGGATGCGCAATGCGAGTTTCCTGAACGCCTCGTAGCGGAATGGCTGGTGCAGGCCACCGATGCCGGCGCGGTCGCGCGCAATCACACTCAAGTGCTGGAAATCGAGGTCGTCGCCGGCACGGTGCGCGCCTTGCGCATGCGCGATCTCATTACCAGCCGGGAGTCGCGCGTCGAAGCCGGCCACATAATCAATGCCAGCGGACCTTGGGCTGATCAGGTGGCGCACAGCGCGGGCCTGAAAGCCTCCACCATGATTGGCGGCGTGCGCGGCTCACACATTGTGCTGCCCCATTTCGACGGCATGCCCGACGCGGCCATCTATATCGAAGCTTTGGACGGGCGCCCTTTCTTCGTTATTCCCTGGAACGGCCAGGTGCTCGTCGGAACCACGGAGGTCCCTGACCGCGACGATCCCCGGGACGTTGAGCCCGCCGCCGACGAAGTTCGATATCTGCTCGACTCCGTGCGCCAGCGATTTCCGCGCGCGCGCATCTCTGCCCAGCAGATCCGCTATGCCTACGCCGGCGTGCGGCCTCTGCCCTTCGTCGGCGACGACAATCTTTCCGCCATTACCCGCCGCCACTTCCTCCACGATCACCGCGATGAGGGTGTGGTGCAGATGATTTCCGTGATTGGCGGCAAGCTGACCACCGCCGCAGCCCTGGCCCGGGAGTGCGCCCGTCAGGTTGGAATTGCGGTGGAGGAACCGCGCGGCATAGCGGTCATCCCGAACGGCCGCCATTTCGCTGCTCTGCTGCAGGAATGGGCAGATGCAACTGCGGTTCAAACTGGTATTCCGGTGGAAAGCGCTCGCGCCATCGCCGCCTGGCATGGGCCCGCGCGCGTCGGTATTTCTCAGCTCGCCAAAAACGACCAGCGCATGCGCCAGCCGCTGTGCCCGCACACCAGCCATATTGTGGCGGAGGCGGTGAACGCTTTGGCCTGCGAGCACGCGCAGACTCTCGGTGACATCCTGCTGCGCCGCGTTCCCGTGGCTCTGAACGGCTGCTGGATTGATGAGTGCTCCGCGATGGCAGCACAACGGATTGGAAACGCCCTGGGCTGGTCTGATCTGAAAATTGGCGCCGAGCGCGAGGCCTTCAACGCCGAACGCGCCGCCTTCCTGCACAAACCTGCCCTTCGGGTCTCGCCAGTGGTGTGAGCACTTTCCATCCGTAAAGGCAATAATTTTCCACTGTGATGCTGAGCGAAGCGTCTCGATTCGTTTGCGAATCGAGACGCGAGTCGAAGCACCTTGTGCTTTTCCCA
>DATJFA010000623.1:0-7605 GCA_035496015.1 Terriglobales bacterium
TCAAGAGGCACCTTGCCCGAATCCGGCCACAGCGGATTCGTGACCAGTCCCTTGTGGGTGAAAGTCTTCAGGTCATAGCGCGCGCCCAGGTTGAGGGCCAAGCGCTCCGTGACGCGAATCGTGTCCTGGACAAAGGCGGCATATTCCTTGGTGTCCGGGTGGGAAAAAGCCGTCCCAAAGTTCTGCATGTAATAGCGGGGCACGCCGGTGCGCCCAGGCGCGAAGCGGCGTCAGTTCCGTGCCGCCGACCATAGGGACAAAGGTCCAGGGATTTACCTTGATGTTGTCGAAAATGTATTCCCCGCCAAAGAGCGAGGGGAAGTAGTTGTAAATCCAGGTGAGCATTACGTCGCCGCCAAATTTCCAGGAGTGACGCAGGCCGTCGAAGCTGAGCGTATCCGCCACCTGGAATTTATGCTCACGCGTGCGCCGGGGCAGGATGGTGGAACGCCCGAACCCCTCCATCAGCCCGTAAATTTGGGTGAGCGGGGCGGCGGAGTTGCTGAAGGATTGCTGCAGGTCGCGGGAAAACTGCAGGCGCAGGTGGCTGGTGAACTGCTGCGAGAGAGAACTGGTGAGCGAAACCGTGCCGCTTTCCGTGGAAACACGCTCTTCCCCGTTGTCACTGGTAGCGTAGCTGGTGACCGGACTGGCCGGATCGAAGAACACGTTGTTGGCGCCGTAGTAGCGCGAGGTGTTGATGCGCGCGCTCACAAAGTGCTGCGGGCTGAGCGTGAAATCCACCTTGGCGAAGCCGGTATTGCCCAGGAGCTCGGAGCGGTACTCCCCTCCCATCTGCGACAGCCGGTTGGCGGCGGCCAACACCAGCGCCTTGTCATTGGCTTCATAGTCCGGAGGAACAATGGGGTAGTTGCCTGCTTGCGGCACAACACTGTAGCCGCCGGTGGCGAACCGCACCACTGTGGGCACATGGAAAATGTGCTGGTCGAAGCCGCCATAAAAGAAAGCGCGGTTGCGGCGCAGGGGTCCGCCCAGGGTAAAGCCAAACTGATGCTGCCGGTCGGAGGGTTTGAAGTCGGTGAAGGCGGGCTGGGCGTTAAACCGGCTGTCGCGCAGGTAGTAGAAAGCGGCGCCGTGAAAGCGGTTGGAACCCGATTTGGTCACCACGTTCACCACTGCTCCCCCGGCGCGGCCCAGTTCCGCGCCGTAAGAATTTGTCGAGACCCGGAATTCCTGCACCACTTCATTGCTGAACTGATAAGGCGCGCGATAGCGGCCTCGCGCCTGCGCGAAAAATGAATTGTTGTTGTCCGTGCCGTCCACCAGGTAGCTGGTCTGGGTTCCGCGAATGCCGCCGTAGGCCAAATCGCCGTTGCTGGCCGAGGTCAGGCTGCGCGGGTCCTGGGTAACGCCCCCGTCCAGCAGCGCCAGGTCGCTGAAGCGGCGCCCGTTCAGAGGCACGTCGGAGATCGCCTTCTCGTCTATAACGCCGGAAACCGCGCTGCTCTGCACTTCCACCAGCGAGGGCGGCTCCGTAACGGTAACGGCTTCATTCACCACCGCCATGATCAGGCGAAAATCCAGTTGCACGGCACCGCCTACGGGCACGTGCTGGGCCGGACGCAGTTCCGAGCGCATGTTGGGAGCGTCGGCACGCACGCCGTAGTCACCGGGAGGCAGCAGGTCGAAGGCGAAGGCGCCTTCGCTGTTGGTGTCGGCGCTGTAGGTGAATCCCGTGGCGCTGTTGATCGCCAGCACGTGGGCTCCGGCGATGCGGGCGCCATTGGGATCGGAAACTGTGCCGCGAATGGAGCCGGTAGAGGCGTCCTGGGCGGCAGCTCCGGCGATCAGAAAGAAGATGAGAACTGGGAGCAAGAATGCAGGCAGGTGATGACGGACAGCCGGGGGAAGAGACACGACACACCTCCGCTTAGAGATGTGGGGTCCCTACTCTTGCCTATACACCCCTGGCGTTACTGGGACGCAGAATTCGTTGATTGCGGCTGCGTTCTGATTCCCAAAATGGGACCACAAGAAACGCCAGTACACGTGAAGGGGAACTTAGGGATACCGCGGCGGAGGCAGGGCAGAAGCGGTTTGTATCAGGGCAAGCCTTCAGGCATGCCGATTCCAGGCAGGGCGGAAACCGGCTTCAGCCGCTGTGCCACCTGGCACCTTGCAGCGGCTAAAGCCGGACGCATTGCTGTTTCGATTCGGCACGTCTGAAAGACGTGCCCTGATATGACCCTTCCCTCGGACTCCTGGGTGTCCGCCTCTTGTCGTTGAATTACATCGCTAGCTATGCCCGGCGCCAACGCGGCAACAGTCGCCCGGTGCGGCGGCGTTGCTGCTCAAACTCCTCGCCGAAGGCAGCCGAAAGCCAGGCGTCCTCCTGGCGTGCCTTCCACCACAGGCCCAGAGTGACCAGTAACACACCCAGTAGCGCCCGGTAGAGGCCTACAGTCAATCCTGTGCCCGCCACCGCCAGAAGAAGTCCGGAATAGATGGGATGGCGCAGGTACTTGTAAGGGCCAGTGCAGACCAGGGTGTGGCCTTCCTTAAGCGTGATCTGCCCGCTCCAGTAACGGCCCAGGTGGTAGCGCGCCCAGAACGCCAGTGCTAACCCGGCGATCGTAAGCAGGACCCCGGCGGCCCAAATGGAGGGCAGGGCGGGGACAAAGCGCCGGCCCAGGAGGCTCCTGGAGAACCATTTGCCGAACAGGAGCACGCCCCCCAATGCCAGCACCGCGTTGCGCGGCAAGCTGGAGAGCAGGCCTTCCCGCTTCCGGGTCTTGCAGGTGCGGAGCGCACCTAGAAACCAGTAGGCGGCAAAGATCAGCCACAGCCAGGTTTCAATGTTAAGTCTCTGCCATGCCTTCAAGATCTGTTCCTTTCCTGCCCAAAGAAGCTAATTTACCTCAGCGGCTGAAGCCGGTCAGATTGCTGGCTGGTTACTGCAGCGTAAAGCGCTACTCCACCCAAAAGCTCCATCGAAAAGCTGCACCCAAAAGCTCCATCCGAAAGCTCAACCCAAAAGCTGAACCCAAAAGCTCCACGCAAGAGCTGCACCCGAAGGCTCCACCCAGGAGCTGCACCTGAAGGCTGAACCCAAAAGCTACACCCAAACGAGCCGTTCAGCTGAGTCTCACCCACAGCACAACCGACAATGCTGGAAGGTCACTTCATTCCACTGCAGACTTTGTAACTCCCTTTGCTAGAATCACTTCGTTCCCACAACAGAGAACTTTTGCTTCCGGGGCCGCGTATCGGTAAGGTGCAGTCGGGAAATTCCCCGCTTCTTGGACTGTAAATTGAGCCAGGAGCTTTTTCTCGGGAGTGCGGGTTGGAAGATGCCCAGGTCGTAAGCCTACTCCTCCGTCGCTGCCTTGCCGGCGACGCCGCCGCCTGGGAGGATATTGTCCGCCGCTACCAGCGGCGTATCTATAACATTTGCTATCGCTTTGCGGGAGCGGCCGAGGATGCCGACGACCTCACCCAGGAGGTCTTCATCAAGATGTATAAAACCCTGGACAGCTACGACGTGGAGCGGGGAGCGTTCATGACCTGGGTAACTACCATCACGCGCAACCTGCTGGTAGACCACTTCCGCAAGGGCAAGCATGACCGCCTGACCGATTCCCTGGATGCCAACCCGGTCCAGGAGGAGGAAGGCCGCACCCTGAGCGAGCAGATCGAGGACAAGGGCACCGCCAGCCCGGACGAGCAGGTGCGCAGCCGGGAGGCGGGGGAGGCGGTGCATGAGGCCCTGCAGAAACTTTCCCCGGAACTGCGTGAGGCGGTTATTCTTCGGGACCTGCAAGATATGGATTACAAGGAGATTGCGGGCGTGCTGAAGGTACCCGAAGGTACTGTAAAGTCGCGAATTAACCGCGGGCGTGTGGAACTTGCACGCCTGCTTTCACGTACCTATAGGCAGGTGATTTGATGCCAGGCGAAAACCCAATCCGCATGCAGTGCAGCGAGTTCGAAGCTCTGCTGGCGGAAGCGCTGGACGGGCAGCTCAGCGGCAGCCAGCTGGAGGATTTCCGGCAGCACCGTGAGCTGTGCCCGGTCTGCGGTCCCCTGTTCTCCCAGGCCGAAACTGGCCTGAACTGGTTGAAGGCGGTTCCGCAAGTTCAACCGCCTCCCAACCTGGTGAACAGAATCCTGGCGGCGACCACGGGCGTGCAGGCGCGCGTTCCGGCGGCCGTCCCCCTTACCACCTCGTGGCCGGAACGGCTGCGGGGCTGGGTGAAGCCGGTGCTGGCGCCGGTGTGGAGCACGGCCCGCCAGCCACGCTTTGCCATGTCGTTCGCGATGGTTTTCTTCTCCGTGTCCATCGCGCTCAACGCGGCAGGAGTGAAGCTAGGCGCGCTGCGCCATGTGGACCTGCGTCCCAGCGCGCTGGTGCGTGGCTATTACGAGACTTCCGCCAAGGTGGTGAAGTACTACGAAAACATTCGCTTCGTGTACGAACTGGAATCGCGGGTACGCGACCTGAAGCGGGTAACGGAGCCGGAAGAACCCAGCCGGCCGGTAAAGGAGAAGAATCGCAACAACAATACCAGCGGAACACCTGACCAGAATCGGGAACAGAACTACAGCCGGCAGGAGGACCAGCCCTTGCTGGCCTCGGCGCCGGCTGCAGGCCCGCAGGTGTGGCCGGTACACGCCCTGAGGAGGTTGGTATGAACTGCGCGGTGCATACAGAAACGCCGGCAGTCGCCTACTGCCGTACCTGCGGGAAGGCGCTGTGCGCCGCCTGCAAGCGCGACGTGCGTGGGGTCATCTACTGCGAAAATTGCCTGGCCGAGCGGCTGCAGGATGTGATGCCGCCGCCGGGAGCCCCGGCGCCGAGCGCGGCCCCCGCCGGTCAGGTGATGGTGGTGCCGTCAAGCGGCCCCAACCCTGCACTTGCCGCGGTGCTGGCCGCCTTCTTCCCCTTCGGCGTGGGCGCGGTGTATTGCGCGCAGTATGCCAAGGGTCTGGCCCACATGGTCATATTTGCCTTCCTGGTGTGGGGCGCCAGCACCGATGCGGGCCCAGCGCCGCTGTTCGGATTGGCTATCGCATTCTTCTACATTTACCAGATCGTAGACGCCTACCGTTCCGCCAAGGCGCTGCAACTGGGCCAGCCCGCTCCCGATCCATTTGGCTTGAGCCGGATGGTAGGCACGGGCGGCCCGATGAAGATGTCCAATGTGCCCACGGGCGCGCTGGTGCTCATCGCCTTGGGTGTGCTCTTCCTGCTGGGCAATCTGGGATTGTTCGAGTTCCACATGTTCGGCGACCTGATAATTCCAATCTTCCTGATCGGGCTGGGAGCGTGGATATTTGTGCGCCGCAGCGGGATGGTAGCGGGTGAGCCCGGAATCAGCTGTGGTTGCGCCAATTGCCGCGCCCGGGGATTAATGGGCCCGGCAATACTGGTGACCTTGGGCGGCTTGCTGCTGCTGGCGGCGGTGCATGTAGTCAGATTCGGGCGTACCTGGCCGGTGCTGTTGCTGGTGATTGGCCTGATCAAGGTTCTCCAGAGCAACGCGTCCAGCGCCGGGCACCTGCAACCGCCGCCGACTGGGGGCGCGCAGACGCCGCCACCGGCGCCGCCTGCCGAAGGAGAAGTAAGTGGGGAGGTAGGCCATGTCTAGTCCTGCGCCCGTTGTTACGCCGCCGCGCCGGCATCGCTCCTTCGCGGGGCCGGTGGTGCTTATCATCATCGGCCTGGTGTTCCTGTTAGGGAACATGCACGTGATCACCTGGCATGCGCTGGGCTTGTGGTTCGCCCGCTACTGGCCGGTGCTGATCATCATCTGGGGCGTGGTCAAGCTGATGGAGTACTACCAGGCGCAGCGCGAGGGCACGCGGGCGCCGGGGCTGGGCGTAGGCGGATTCTTTCTGCTGCTGTTTCTGATCTGTTGTGGGCTGGCCGCCAGCAAGGCGGCGCGCGTGAACTGGCACGCTGTGGGCGATGAGATGGACATGGGCGACAACATGTGGCCCGTGTTCGGCGACACCTACAGCTTCAATGACCAGATGCAGCAGGCATTTCCCGCGGGCGCCAGCCTGCGCGTGGTCTCCAACCGCGGCGGCGTGACCGTGAATTCCTGGGACCAGAAGGACATCAAGGTCGTGGTGCACAAGCGCCTGGTGGCCGACAACGAGCAGCAGTCGAAGCAGGTTGACTCGCAGACTCGGCCCACCATTTCGGTGAGCGGCAACCTGGTGACTGTCAACGCCAACACTACCGGGGCGGGTGACCAGCACGCCGTGAGCACTGACCTGGACATCACGGTGCCGCGCACGGTGGCCGTGGACGTCGCCACCCAGCACGGAGACATCAGCGTTCAGGGCCGTGATGCCGAGGTGAAGGTATCCAATTCGCACGGCGACGTGAATTTGGGTCAGATCACCGGCAACTCCAGCGTGGTCATGCGCAAAGGCTCGCTGACCGCGGCTCACCTTAAGGGCGACCTGAGCGTGGATGGGCGCCTGGACGACACCAATATCTCCGATGTCAGCGGCAAGCTGGAGATGACCGGAGATTACTTCGGCGACATGACCCTGGCCGGCATCAAGAAGGGCGTGCGTTTTAAATCCTCACGCACGGACATGGAGTTTTCCCGCCTGGACGGCGACCTGAGCATGGAATCGGGCGACCTGCAGGCCAAGTCGCTGGCAGGGCCGCTGCGGCTGCTCACCAGGTCCAAGGACATTCACCTGGACAACGTGACCGGTGACGTCAAGGTGGAGAACAGTAACGGCAGCGTTGAGCTCCACGCCGGCAAGCTGCCGCTGGGCAGCATGCAGATTGATAACAGCAAGGGCGATATTCAGGTAGTGCTGCCCACGGAAGCAACTTTCAGCCTGAGCGCGCGCACCCGCGATGGCGATATCGAGAGCGACTTCAATCAGATCCAGGTCAACAGCGACCATGGCCAGAGCACGGCCAGCGGCAAGGTGGGCAGCGGCGCCTCGCGGCTGGAGATCAACAACCAATACGGCTCCATTGAGATCCGTAAGGGGGGAGCCACCGAGGCTTCCAATCAGGATTAGGATTGAGTAACGGCCTAAGCCGATCAGGCACAACTAGGCAACAAGAAAGGCGAGCTCCAGGCTCGCCTTTGGTTTTTGGACGGTTGGGTGCCTACTTCGCGGCTATTGCGCGCACCCGCACGCTCAGGCGCGACTTGTAGCGGGAGGCGGTGTTCTGGTGCAGCACACCCTTCTGGATAGCTTTGTCGAGCACGGAAACTGTCTGGCGGTAGGTCTGGTCCGCCTGCTCGCGGTTGCCGGCGGCGATTGCTTCCCGCATCTTGCGTAGCACGGAACGCAGCTGGGAGCGGTTATTGCGGTTGCGCACGGTGCGCTTTTCTGTCTGACGGGCGCGCTTCACCGCCGAAAAATGATTGGCCATGTTTGCTGGTCTACCTCGGATGAACTTAGTTGGCTGATTGCAACTCTCTGATTTTACGGGAGCGGTGCAGGAATGGTCAAACCAGGGCAAGGGCGAGAGGCCACGTATCTTTCTGCCGGCCATCATCATCCAATAACCGGGAAATGGGTGCGTGCGCCTGGCGGTCATAGCCGTTGACTCCGACCCGGCACGGGGGTACCCTACAGCCAATGGTAGTTGCTTGCACTGGG
>DATJFA010000624.1:0-4922 GCA_035496015.1 Terriglobales bacterium
CCCACTCCCAAGCCGCTGGTGCCTCCACCATGGAAGGTGGAGGTGCTGGCTTCTGACATCAGCTATACCGCCCTGCGTACCGCCCAAGACGGCGTCTACACCGATCTCCAGATGGAAGCCGAGGATTTCGCCTATCGCCTGCGTTATTTCGACAAGTTGGGCGACAGGTACGCGGTTAAGAAAGCCGTCAAGGACCTGGTGCGTTTCGATTTTCATAATCTGAAAACCGAATTTCTTCCCCAGCGCAACGACGTCATCTTCTGCCGCAACGTGATGATTTACTTCGACGAGCCGGAGCAGAAGCGCCTGGTGGACAAGTTCTACCGCTGCCTCAATCCCGAGGGCTACCTCTTCCTCGGCCACGCCGAAAGCCTGTTCGGTATCAGCGAGAAATTCCGCATGGTCCACCGCGAGAACGGCACCGCCTATCAGCGCGTGGAGGTGAAGGCTTGAACTTCTTCTCCGACGACCGCATGGCGGAACTCCGCCAGCTCTTTTTTGAGAGCGCGCAGGAAATCCTGCAGGCCTTGAACGAGGAAGCGCTCCGCCTGGAGAAGGCCCCCCAGGATGCGGAGATCGTGCGCAGCATTCGCCGGGCGGTGCATACGCTCAAGGGCGATTCGGCGGCGGTCGGCTTCCGCGAGCTCAGTCAGATCGCTCATGAACTGGAGGATGCGCTGGTTCCGGAAGTGACCAGCGTCGCGCCCAGCGGCGACCTGGTGGAACTGGTGCTCAGCTCCGCCGACACCTTCGATGCCATTCTGGCCGCTCACCGTGGCAGTCTGCCGCTTCCCAGCGTCGAACCTCTGCGGGCTGCCATCGCCAAATTGCGCCCCGGCGGCGCCGGCAAGACTCAGGTTCCTTCCCGCGCCTTCTCTGCCCCACTGGTTTCCTGGAGCGAATACCAGCAGATGGCCATTGAGCAGGCCTTGCAGCGCGGCAAAACGGTCTACCGCATCGCTGCTGACCTTGATCCCAACTGCCCCATGAAGGCGGCCGCCTGGCAGCTCTTCCACAATGTGTTGCAGCGCGCCGGCGAAGTTCTCGCCGTGCAGCCGGAAAATGCTGCTGCCGAACAGGTTTCACATTTTGAGGTGGTCATCAGCAGCGAGAAGCCGGAAGCCTGGATCACCGACCGCTGCCTCATCCCCGCCGTTATCGCCGCCGTCAAAGTTACGCCGTGGAAAGCACGCCAGCCCGGGCAGCCTCCAGCCGCGGAATCGTCCGCTCCCCAGGCCGCTGCCGCCCTGGAAAACATTTTGCGCGTTGACGCTGAGCGTCTGGACCAGCTGCTCAACTTGATCGGCGAACTGATCATCGGCCGCTCCATGCTGCAGCAGGTTCTAAGTGACTTCAGCCGCCGCTTTCCCAAGGATTCGCTGCGCGCCCGCTTTGCCGATGCTATGGCTTTCCAGACCCGCGTGCTGAACGATCTGCAGCGTTCCGCCATGCAGGTGCGCATGGTTCCGGTGGAGCAACTCTTCCGCCGCTTCCCCCGCCTGGTGCGCGATGTGGGCAAGCAGTGCGGCAAAGAAGTCGCGCTTCTGCTCAGCGGCCAGCAGACGGAACTGGACAAAAGCATTCTCGACGCCATTGCCGAGCCTCTCGCTCACCTGGTGCGCAACGCCATTGATCACGGGCTGGAAAGCCCGGAGGAGCGCCAGAAGGCCGGCAAGCCCGCCAAAGGCACCATTCGCCTCAATGCCTATCACCAGGGCAACCACGTGGTAATCGAAGTTGCCGACGACGGACGCGGTCTCGACCCCGCTCTCATCCTGAGCAAGGCACTGGAACGCGGCCTGCTGAGCAGCGACGAAGCCGCCCGCCTCAGCCCTGCCGAAGTATTGGAGCTCATCTTCCGCCCCGGTTTCACCACCGCCGAGCAGGTCACCGAAATTTCCGGCCGCGGCGTGGGCATGGACGTGGTGCAGAGCGTTGTGCATCGCCTGAAGGGCGCCATCAGCATCCAGTCTCAGCCCGGGCAAGGCGCCACCTTTGTGATCAAGCTGCCCCTCACTCTGGCCATTATCAAGTCACTGCTGCTGCGCATCCAGGAACGCCTCTACGCCATTCCTTTGAATGCAGTGGTAGAAATCAGTCGCGCTTCTGAGGGCGCCATCCATCGCGTGGACAACCACGAGGTGTTGCAGCTTCGCAATACCGTGCTCACCCTGGTGCGCCTGGGCAGCCCTCCATCCGAGTTCAATCCCGGCAGGCGCATCTTCGTGGTGGTCATCGCCCTCGGTGAGCGCCGTTACGGGCTCATCGTGGACACCCTGGTGGGCGAGGAGGAACTGGTCATCAAACCGCTGGATGGCCAGGTGATCGCCAGCGAACTGGTCGGCGGCGCATCCATCCTGGGTGACGGCACGGTCGTGCTTATGCTGAACCTGGTCGCCGTCGTGGAGCACTATTCCCGGCAGTCGCTGGCGCCGCTGCCCGCCGCGCCGGCACAGCTTACCCCGCCTCCTTCCCCTGCAACCAGAGTGCCCGGAGGTGCGCGATGAGCGATCCCATACGCGTGCTGGTGGTGGACGATTCCGCGCTCATGCGCAAGCTCATTCCCCAGATCCTGCAGGCCGACGGCTCCATCCAGGTTGTAGGCACCGCCATTGACGGCAGCTTCGCCCTCAAGAAGATCGAGGAACTCAAGCCCCAGGTGGTCACTCTCGACCTGGAAATGCCGGGCATGAGCGGCATGCAGGCTCTGCGCGAAATAACCCTGCGCTATCGCCTGCCGGTCATCGTGGTCAGCTCCCACACCACCCAGGGCGCCTCCGCTACTTTCAAGGCGCTGGCCATGGGCGCGCTCGATTTCGTCGCCAAGCCCCACGATGCTTCCGCCCACATGCAGCAAGTGGCCCAGGAGCTCATCGGCAAGATTAAAATTGCGGCCAACACGGGTGTGCCCCGCGCTCCGAGTGCGCCGCCTTTGAGTTTTCACAAGGCGGAAAAGCCGCGGCAGCGCTCGCGGCGCGCCCCCACGCGCGTGGTCGCCGTTGGCATTTCCACCGGCGGCCCCAACGCCTTGCAGTATCTGCTGGCGCAGTTGCCGGGTGATTTCTCCGGTTCCATCCTGGTGGTGCAGCACATGCCGGAAGGTTTCACCGACATGTTTGCCCGCCGCCTCGACGAGTGCTGTTCCCTGGAAGTCAAGGAGGCGCAGTCCGGCGACCTGCTGCAGGCCGGCCGCGTGCTCATTTGTCCCGGCAACCGCCATATGCGCGTGCGCCGCATGCCCCTGGGCGACGTGGTCGTGCTCAGCGATGAGCCCCGCGTCAATGGCCACCGGCCTTCTGTGGATGTGCTCTTTCGTTCCGTAGCCGACGAGTTCGGCCCGGCTGCCCTGGCCGTGCTCATGACCGGCATGGGCGACGATGGCGCTGACGCCATGGGCGCGGTCAAAGCCGCGGGCGGAATGACCATCGCCCAGGACAAGGAATCCTGTACCGTTTTCGGCATGCCCCGCGCCGCCATTGAGCGCGGTCACGCCATCCGTGTAGTCGGGCTCGACGTGCTGGCCAATACTCTGCAAGCCCAGTGCCTGCACGAAGTACAACCCGTGGGCCGGCTGGCGCGCGCGCAAGCCGGGCAGACGGGTTGAGCAGCAAGGAGGCGGCTTCGCCCGCCCCCGTGGAAGGAGAGTTGCATGGAGCAGTTCGCGCGAGTACTCCGCAAAGACGGACAACCGCTGCGCTACCTGATCGTGGATGATTCGGTGTTTGCGCGCAAGAACCTGAACCGCATGGTCGAATCTTTCGGCGGCCAGGTAGCTGGCGAGGCCGGCGACGGGCGCGCCGCCATCGCCGAATACGATCGCGTGCGCCCCGACCTGGTGCTCATGGATATCACCATGCCGGAAATGGAGGGAATCGAGGCCGCCGAGCGCATCGTGCGCCAGCATCCCGAGGCGCGCGTCATCATGGTCTCTTCCGTCGGCTATCAGGAAAACATCGTGGCCGCTCTGCAGCGTGGCGCGCGTCACTTCGTGCAGAAGCCGGTAAAAGCCGACGTGCTCTACGAAGTCATCAAATACGTCATGGGCGAAGAATGCGTGGTGGCCAAGGGCGCCACCCAGGGGTCCTGAACATGAAAATGGAACTCATCCAGCCGTTCATCAATGCCGCCGACGCCGTTCTGGCTCAGAACCTCAACTGCCAGACCCGCCTCGGCCACTTCGCCATGGAGCCCAGTGCTTACCACAGCAAGGGGGTCGCCGCCGTGGTCAAGGTCGTGGGCGACATCGAGGGCCGCATCATCTTCGACGTGGAACCGGCCACCGCCACCCGCATGGCCAGCGTCATGACCGGCACCGAGCGCCAGGAATCCGAGGAATTGGTGCGCGAAACCATTTGCGAACTGGCCAACCAGGTGATTGGCAACGCTATCACCACCCTCAACGACCAGGGCTTCCGCTTCAAGGTGCATCCGCCGCAACTGCACAACGGCGACGGGCCCAAGAGCACCGAAGATACCGAGGCGATGCTCATGTGCTTCGATACTGACAGCGGCAAGGTTTTCATGAACATTGCTATGCACTACAAGCGCCGCCGCCGTGGGGAGCAAATCTAAAACCAGTGGTCAGTTGTCAGTGGTCAGTGGTCAGTTCTCGGAACTCAACATTTGTTTACCCACAACCAGCAAGGTGATATTTGGTCCCCATCGGGAAAACCACGACACACGACAATCACCACCGTCTGCTTTCCCGAAACTCGAAACTGGAAACTCGAAACTGGAAACTATCTCTGCTTAGCCGATGCAGCTTGCATCAAGAAACTGCCAACTGACCACTGACCACTGCTTCAGGAAACTGACAACTGGCCACTGACCACTGCTTCTATGGGCATGGCAGCACAAACACCGGCTGCTGCGGCGGGGGTGGAAGGGTTGCGGTGAGTGGGGCAAATGAGCTGATCGGAGGG
>DATJFA010000625.1:0-3355 GCA_035496015.1 Terriglobales bacterium
TTTCCGCTGCGGTCTTGCCCACGCCGGAGAAAACCACCTTCTTAGCGGCGCGCCGGTCGGCGTGCAGCACACGTTCCAGTTCGCCCCCGGAGACCACGTCAAAGCCGCATCCCATGCCGGCCAGCAGGCGCAGTATCGCCAGGTTGGAGTTGGCCTTTACGGAATAGCAGACGGTGTGCGGAAACCCATGGAAGGCATGGTCGAACTCGCGATAGCGCCGCCGGATAGCTTCCGCCGAGTAGACGTAGAGAGGTGTGCCAAATTTTTCGGCCAGTGGCGATAGGGGAAGGCGCTCACCGTGCAGCTCGGGCGCCACAGTTGCTCGCGCGCCGCGACTCTGTGCAATCCGGCGGTAGACAAAACCGGGGGAGCGCAGAACAGTTTCGGCCGCTTTATCCCTAGCAGAATAAGGCTTGGAGTCGGCCACCTACTTGACCTTCAGGGCGACTACGGTTTGATCGTCAAACGCCTCCACCCCGGCGGCGTGCTGATTGACCGCAGTGAAGATTTCAGCCACCACGTCGGTGGCCGAACCTTCGCCGACGCGGGCCACCACTTTCTCCAGACGCTCGCGCCCAAACAATGTGCCCGTATGGCTGCGGGCATCGAGAATTCCATCGCTGAAGAACACGAACAGATCGCCGGGATGCGGGTCGAATCCAAATTCGTCGTAGTCGGCATTCTCGAACAGCCCCAGGGGGAGGCCGGTGGCCTCAATGATTTCAACTTTGCCGTTATGCCAGTAGATAGGGCGGGGCAGGCCGGAGTTGGCGATGCGCAGGTGGCGCTCCTCATCGTCCCAAACCGAGTAGATGATGGAAACGAACTGCGCCTCGATGGGGCGCTCGCCCAGCGACAGGTTAACGGCGGAAAGCATCTCCGCCGGTGAGGGCTCGACCGCGCAATGGGAGCGCAGAATGCCGCTGACCAGGGCGGCGTAGATGGCCGCCGGCGCGCCCTTGCCGCTGACGTCGCCAATGGCGATGGCGTGGCGGTTGAGTGAGTAATCGAGAAAATCGTAGAGGTCACCGCCAATCGCGCGTGCTGGCACAAAGCGCGCCGCAATGTCCAGGTTCTTCGTTTTGGGCTGGCCCTGGGGCAGCAGCCGAAGCTGCAGCTCGCGGGCGAGCGCCAGGTCCCGCTCCAGCCGCCGTTCCTGGCGGGCTACTTGCTCGTAGAGCTGCGCGTTTTCGATGGCGATGGCGATCTGCGCCGCCAGCGTGGTGATAGTGCGTTGATGGTCCTCGTTGAAATAGCCTGCGCGGGTGTGCTCAATATCGAGCACGCCAATCGCCTTGTCCTTGTAGATGAGAGGCACGCAAAGTTCCGAACCGGTCTCCGGGTTGAGCTGGATGTAACGCGGATCTTTACTGACGTCGGGCGCCAGCACTGCCTGCTTGTGCCGCGCCGCCCAGCCCACCAGGCCCTTGTCCAGCGGGATGTCGTGCTTAACGTGAACGCTGGTTTTGAAACGCAGGGAAAAGCGGTGCTGCAGCTTGGTGCCGGTGGGATCGAGCAGAAGCACGCTGAACATCTGGTAATCAATCAGCCGGTTGATGAGCTCGCCCACACGCTTGAGCAGCTGGTCGAGATTCAGGATGGAGGTCAGCTCGCGGCTGATCTCGTTGAGCAAAGTCAAGGTGCGCGCCTGTCGGTTGGTGCGGGTATAAAGGCGTGCGTTCTCAATTCCGATGGCCAAGCGCGAAGCAATCAGGGCCAGCACCCGCCGGTGTTCTTCCGTGAAGTAGTTGCGGTGGGGCGCCTCGATGTCAATCACACCAATGACGCGGTTCTTCACGATTAAAGGCACGGCCAGTTCCGAGCGTACCCGCGCAATGGCGTTGATGTAGGCGGGCTCCTCGGCCACGTCGTTGACCAGCACGGTGTCGCGGCGCTGCGCGGCCATGCCGGTCACACCCTCGCCGAGTTTAATGCGGATGCGTTCCGCCACCTCCGGAGGATGGCCAATTTGAAAGCGGATGCGCAGCTCCTGCGTCTTCTCGTTGAGCAGCAGGATGGCGAATATTTCGTAGTCAATGATGCGACGTACCAGCTCGGCTACGCGCTTGAGCGTGGTCTCGAGGTCGAGCGAGGTATTGACCGCGTCGGCCACTTCCAGCAGGAACGATTCCAGCCGTTCCGGCGAAACGCTTTGTGTTTGCGTGATTCCCACTGTGCTTATGATACCAGCCGCCACTCGCGCCGATATGCTGAGGTGAACCGCGCGTATAAACGGGGACTGGCCACACGGCGAGCACAGCCATTACACTTAATCCGTGAAGATTGCCTTGGGGCAGATCAACACGACTATAGGAGACTTCAGCGGCAACTCCGCCAAAATCATTGCCTTTTCGAAGCGGGCGCAAGCCACGGGCGCGGGGCTGATCCTGTTCCCCGAGTTGGCCATTTGCGGCTATCCGCCACGTGACCTGGTGGAGCGGCCTTCGTTCGTAGCCCACAACCAGGAGGCGCTGGAACGCATTGCGCGAGAGACCCGGGGCATTGCCGTCATCTGCGGGGTGGCCACTCCAGCCGAGGTGGAAACGGGCAAAAGGGTGATGAATTCGGCCGCCGTGCTGCGCGATGGGCGGGTAGCTATGATGCAGTCCAAGATGCTGCTGCCCACCTACGACGTGTTTGATGAGATACGGAACTTTGCTCCCGCCCAGAAGCAGGACCTGTTTTCCTTCTGCGGGAAGAAAATGGCGCTGACCATCTGCGAAGATGCATGGAATGACAAGCACTTCTGGCCTCGCCGCTTGTACGGTTTTGACCCAGTGGAGGCGCTGCTCGGCGCGGGCGGCAACTTCCTGCTCAACATTTCCGCCTCGCCGTTCTGGGTGGGCAAGCGGGAATTCCGGCAGAAGATGCTGGGCACGGTCGCCCACAACGACAAGGTCCCGGTAGTCATGGTCAACCTGGTGGGCGGCAACGACAGCCTGGTGTTTGATGGCTCCAGTTTCGTGTTGGCTCCGGACGGCCGCGTAGTGGCGCAGGGCAAATCGTTTGAGGAAGATCTGATTTTCTTTGACCCGGACGCGCTAGCCGGGGACCTCCACGAGCAAATTGAGGGCGATGACGCCAGCGCCTACGCCGCGCTGGTGCTGGGCACGCGCGACTACTGCCGCAAGTGCGGTTTCACCCGCGTAACCGTCGGGTTGAGCGGCGGCATTGATTCGGCGCTTACCGCCTGCATTGCTGTGGACGCGCTGGGCGCGGAGAATGTGTTGGGCGTCAGTATGCCCAGCCAGTACTCCTCCTCCGGCAGCATAGACGATTCGCGTACGCTGGCCGCCAACCTGGGGATTAAATTCGAAGTTCTGCCCATTGGCGAACTGTTCGACGGGTATCGGAA
>DATJFA010000626.1:0-11695 GCA_035496015.1 Terriglobales bacterium
GTGCCGGAAATGGTCTCCATGTGCATGGGCAACGGCAGCAAGGTGCCGCTGGGCCAGCCTCTGTTCGGGGCCTACGCCTCAACGCCCATTCCCGGCATCACGGTGCGCAACGCCGACCTGCTGGAGCGCATGCAGAAAGGCGATCCCACGCTGGCGCTCGACCACCGCAGCGTGTTCGAAAAGCAAACCATCCACGGCGAGTGGAATACGGAGCTCATCGCGCGTACTCCCAAAATGTACAAGGAGGGGGATCTGCTCTTTGGCTTCAGCGGCGGCGGCCCCGGCTACGGCGATCCTCTGGAGCGCGACCCCAAGGATGTCATGGAGGATCTGCGCAAAAATATCATCTCCGACTGGACCGCCAGCCACATCTACCACGTTGCTTACGACCCCGAGCGCCGCAAACTGGACGCCGAGGGCACTAAGCGCCAGCGCGAAGCGGAACGCAAGCTGCGACTGGCGCGCGGCAAGCATTTTGACGAATTCCAGCAGGAGTGGAGCAAAAAGAGCCCGCCCCAGGAAATCCTGCACTGGTACGGCTCCTGGCCCGACGCCAAGCCCAGTGGGCCAGTCATGCGCCCGTGAGTCATGGCTGAAAATCCTACCCCGCGGCAGATGGCCAAGGATCTTCTGCAGGGCATTGCGCCGCCACGGCCGCTGTTCCTGCCCATCGTATTCTCCCTTGGCGCTAGGGTGGAGAACCTGCCGCTGCGCTCATTCCTCGCTAATCCCACCAAAATCACAAATGCTATGCGTCAGCTCCGCGGCCCTCTGCCTGCTGACGGCATCACCTGCTACTTCGATCCGTATCTGGAAGTTGAAGCTCTGGGTGCCGCCCTGCGATGGCACAGTGATGACCAGCCGCCAACCGTCTGCTGGCCGGGCACGCCTCGAAAAGGCGAACTGCCCCAAGGTTTGCGCCCGACCGAAGTGGCGGTCACGTCCGGTCGCATTCCTATTGCCACGGAGGTGATACGTCGGCTCGACGCTCTGCTGAGAGACGACACACTGCTTGTGGCCGGCCTCAGCGGTCCATTCACGCTGGCGGCCAGTCTCCTCCAAATCAGCGAGCAGGAGTGGGTCGACAATAATGATGTGTCCTCTTCCGCCCTTGACCTTGCTGCTGCCATGCTGACGCAGACAGCGTCGGCCATCGTCGAAGCCGGCGCCCACGTGATCCTCATTCACGAAGATGTGCTGCCGCCCCTTTCCGACGAAAGGGTTGATGATTGGGCTAATCGGCTCTCCCCGGTAGTCAACATCATCCGCTTCTACGGCGCTTTACCCCTGCTCTTGCTCACGAATCCCGCCGCGATGTGTCAAAATCTTGAACTGCTCGCGAACCGCGCTTGGGAAGGCATACTGTGTCCGGAAGCATCGTCCTTTGGAGAGTGGCCTTCTATTGACGCGGCAAAACTGGGTGTGGCTCTCGCGCCGAATTACCTTCCGCCTGATCCGGCTCTGATGAAACGAATAGAAACTTTGCATCCCGCCGTGGTTACCACCTCAGGAGACGTTCCGCCCTCGGCCGACGTAAAGCAGTTGGCGGGAATGTGCGAGGAGGTTCGTCGTTGGCGATGAGCCATCCGGCCAATTTCGGCGTTCCGGAGAGCTCAGCGGTTAGCAGCCATAGCGGCCCGCGCCCGCTTGCCGATCGTTTGCGGAAAGTCCGATTGCGCACTTCCGGAGCGACGCTGCAACACCTTCCGGGCGGCGCCTTCCTGATTCGAGCGGAAGAACCTCTGCAGCCCTATCCCGGGGTTTTGACCGACCGAGTTGCTCACTCGGCGCAGGTTGCGCCTGACCGGATCTGCATTGCCAAGCGTGGGCCCAGTGGTGAATGGCGCCAACTCACCTACTCGGAAGTGATGCGCGCCGTGCGCAGCATCGGTCAGGCGCTCTTAGATCGCCAACTGAACGCCGAACGGCCTGTTGCCATCCTTTCCGAGAACGACCTCGAGCACTGCCTGCTCATGCTGGCCGCTCAGCACGTGGGCGTGCTCACCTCGTCGTTATCGCCGCAGTATTCCCTGCTTTCCCGTGACTTCGTCCAGCTCCGCCATGCGCTGGAAGTGCTGAGCCCCGGCATGATTTTTGTTTCCGACGCCAGCCGCTACCAACGCGCCCTCCAATCGGTCGCAAGCAAAGAAACAGAAGTCGTGTGTACGGTCGCCCCCCTCGCCAGCGGCGCCTGCACACCGTTCTCGCGGCTTTTGGCCACAATCCCGACCGCAGCTGTGGAAGCGGCACACGCAGCCATCCCTCCCGACGACCCCGCCAAAATTCTCTTTACTTCCGGCTCGACCGGCCTGCCCAAGGGCGTCATTAACACTCACCGCATGCTCTGCTCCAACCAGCAGATGATCGCCCAGGTGTTCTGCTTCCTCACTGACGAGCCGCCCGTGTTGCTGGACTGGCTGCCCTGGAATCACACCTTCGGCGGCAATCATAATCTCGGCATCGCCCTCTACAACGGTGGAACCTTTTACCTGGACGAGGGCAAGCCCGGCCCCGGCTTGATCGCCGAAACCATCCGCAACCTGCGCGAAATTTCCCCGACCGTGTACTTCAACGTGCCCAAGGGCTACGAGGAACTGCTGCCGGCCCTGCGGGCTGACCGGCAGCTCTGCCGGTCTTTTTTCCGGAACTTAAAACTCCTTTTCTATGCCGGCGCCGGACTCTCCCAGCCCGTTTGGGACACATACCGAGAGCTGGCGATGGAGGCCTGCGGCGAGCGCATCCTCATGGTCACGGGTTTGGGTGCCACAGAAACCGCCCCCATGGCCATACAAACTACGTGGGACGCCGAGCACGCCGGCGTAATCGGTATTCCCATCCCGGGCGTGGAAGCAAAGCTCGTGCCCGAGCGCGCCAAGCTGGAGGCACGCGTTCGCGGGCCTAACGTCACTCCCGGCTACTGGCGCCAGCCCGAGCTTACGCGCCAAGCCTTCGATGAAGACGGCTTCTACCGCTTCGGCGATGCGGTGCGATTTGTTGACCCCGAGGACGTGAACCAGGGCTTCCTTTTTGATGGCCGTCTCTCCGAAGATTTCAAACTGGCTACCGGCACCTGGGTCAGCATCGGCCCCTTGCGCGCCCGCATTCTCAGCCACTTTGCACCCTATGTGCGCGATGTTGTCATTACCGGCCACGACCGTGATGAGCTGGGCATGCTGATATTCGCCGATCCGCACGCCTGCAGTTCTCTGTGCCCGGAGCGCGCTACGGATGGCGCATCCGCGGCAATCCTGACGGAACCCGCGGTGTGGGCGAAATTTCTGGAGTTGCTGGACAGCCTTGCCGCACAGGCCACCGGCAGCTCCACCCGCGTGACTCGGGCCATTCTGCTGGTGGACCCGCCCTCGCTCGACGCTGGCGAAATCACCGACAAGGGCTCGCTCAACCAGCGCGCTGTGCTGGAGCGCCGCAAGGCTGCCGTGGAGCAACTCTATGCAGACCAGCCCCAAGCCGATATCCTGCGGATTCGAGGAAAGTAAACCGTGGCTAAAGGCTCAGGTGGCTTTTTCGTCGCTTACGACGATGTCTGGCTGCTCGCGGGGATACGCACTCCGTTTGCCGACTACAACGGCGTGCTCGGCCTGGTTTCTCCCCTTGACCTCGGCATCAAGGTGGGCCGCGAAGTTTTGCACCGGAGCGGCACTTCACCAGCCGACGTGGGCGCCGTAATTGCCGGGAGCGTGGCCCCCGCCAGCTTCGACGCTTACCTGCTGCCCCGCCACATTGGCCTCTACGCCGGTGTTCCCGTGGATCGCCCGGCGCTGCTGGTACAACGGATCTGTGGTACCGGCTTTGAGGCCGTCGCCCAGGCGGCCGACGCCATAACCCTGGGCAAGATTGATCTGGGTCTGTGCGTGGGCGCGGAATCGATGAGCCGCAACCCCATTGCCGCCTTCACTCACCGCAGCGGATTTCGCATGGGCCAGGTGGAGTTCAAGGATTTTCTCTGGGAAGCCCTGCTCGACCCTGCTCCCGGCCTGACCATGGGCGAAACCGCCGAGAAGCTCGCCGGCATGTATAAAATCACGCGCGAAGATGCCGATCGCTTCGCCGAAATGAGTTTTTCCCGTGCTCTGGCAGCCCAGAAAAGCTGCTTCCTCTCCGGCGAGATCGCTCCTGTGGCCAGCGAGACTTTTGCGGCCAACGGCTATGCCGTACGTGGGATTCAGCTTCCCAAGGGCGTGGACAAACTGGACACCGACACCCACATTCGCCCCTCCTCGTACGAATCGCTGGCAAAAATCCGCCCCGCTTTCGGCGGAGTTCAAACAGGCGGCAACAGCTCCGGCATCGTGGACGGCGCCGCAGCCGCCCTGGTCGCTTCGGGCTCGTACGTCAGGTCCTGCGGCGCCAAGCCGCTGGCCCGGCTCGTGGCGGCCGCGACCGTGGGCGTGCCTCCCGAAACCATGGGCCTGAGCCCGGCCACTGCCATTCGCAAGCTGCTGGAAGGCGTTCGGCTCGACCTGAGCGCCATTGACCGCCTCGAAATCAATGAGGCCTTTGCCGCGCAGATCATTGCGGTTGAGCGCGAACTGCACTTGGATCGCAGCAAGCTCAACGTTAACGGCGGTGCTATCGCCATCGGCCACCCCCTGGCGGCTACCGGCATTCGGCTTACCACTACGCTGGCTCGCGAACTGGTTCGCTCAAAGCTCCGCTATGGCGTTGCCTCTGCCTGCATCGGCGGCGGCCAGGGAATTGCTCTGTTGCTGGAAAATCCTGCCGGGAGCGCCGCATGCTGATCAACCGCAGGGAAATTCGCGTTGAATGGGGCGACTGCGATCCCGGCGGCATCGTCTACTATCCTCGCTACTTCGAATATTGCGATGCCTGCACCAACGGCCTATTCGAGCGTGCAGGCCTGCCCAAGCCGCTTCTTCTGCAGCAGTACGGCATAGCCGGCATCCCCCTCGTCGAGTCGCGCGCACGTTTCCTGTTGCCCTCGCAATTCGGCGATGTCCTGAAGGTGGAGTCTTCTATCGCCGAATGGGGCCGCGGCAGCTTCTCTGTGCACCACCGCCTGATGAAAGAAGGTTCTCTGGCCGCGGAAATTTTCGAGAAGCGCGTCTGGGTGGTGCGCACGGCGGATGCCCCCATCCGCTTCAAAAGCGCCGCCATTCCCCAGGAAGTGAAGGAAAGGTTTACGGCCGCGGCCGCGGCTACCGAAACCCGCGGCCATTGAATTTCAAAAAAGAAAGGGGAGCAGGATAAATATCGTGTTACGATGTAACTACCGAGGGGGCTAAGCCGCTCATGGCGGGGTATTGCCGCAAGAAGGCGGGGCCAGGCAGGGAGAATCTCCTGCCGGCGGGTTCAGTCCCTCTGCTCCCCCCGCCGCCCGCGGAAGAAGCTCTGCAGCAGCTCCGCGCAGCGCCCCGCCAGCACCCCGCCTTCTACTTGCATGCGGTGATTCAGGGCGGGATGGTTGAGCACCGGCAGCACAGAATGTACGGCTCCCGCCTTGGGATCGTCGGCCCCGTACACCAGCCGTTGCACGCGGGCGTGCACCAGGGCGCCGGCGCACATGGGGCAGGGTTCCAGGGTGGCATACATCTCGCACTCCAGCAGGCGATGGTTGCCGACGCTTTTGGCGGCGTGGCGAAGCGCCACGATTTCCGCGTGGGCCGTAGGATCCTCATCCAGCAGGTTGCGGTTAAAGCCCCGCCCGACTATCTGCCCTTTACACACCACCACCGCCCCTACCGGCACCTCGCCGGCCTCCAGCGCCCTTTGCGCTTCCCGCAGCGCCTCTTCCATCCATAGCTCGTCAGCGGCAGCAGATGTCATAGCTGGCCGCTTCATTCTAGTCTGGCCGGGCTCATAAGCACGTTTTGGAAAACTCACCAAGAGGCCTTGCAAGGGCGACGGCTTCAGCTCGGCCGTCGAGAATCGTATAAAGCAGGGCTTTAGCGCCGGAGGGAAAAGCGATGTTTACCCCTCGGGTGGGTATTGAAATGACTTCTCGTGGTAAGCGACCGGCAGTCAAGTCCTTACTGACCACTGTGCACTGAGCACTGCCCACTCACCCGCAGCAAACCCCCCATCCAGAGGCTACCTCTAATGGTGGGTCATCTTGCCTCAGCGCCAAAAGGCAGGAATCTCAGGAGGAGATGCATGAAGCGAGTACTAACATTGGCATCCATTTTGCTGCTTGGGGCAGCCGTGGCGATGGCGCAAGACCAGAACACATCGTCCACCCCCAGCAGCGGGCAGGCAACGCCGCAGACTCAGCAGGCGCCTGACCAGACCCAGAATCCCAACCCTCAGGCTGCTCCCACCCAGACGCCTGATCAGACTCAAAATCCCAACACCCAGGCCAGCCCCAACACGGGAGCGCAAACGCCTGACCAGAACTCGACTAATAATCCCAACAACCCCAACTCCACCACAGCGCCGAGTTCGCAAGAAGGCGCCTCCGCCCAGAGTTCGCCCGCCAATTCCGGGCAAACCACGGTCCAGGGCTGCCTGAGCGGCTCCAATGGCAACTACACGCTGACCCAGGACACCACCGGAACCACCTATTCCCTGACTGGCGATACCAGCAAGCTGCAGGAGCATGTAGGGCATGAAGTGCAGATCACAGGGACCACTGGCAACTCCTCTGCGACCGGCGCCTCCGGCTCTGCTGCCCCCAGTTCCGGTTCACAAAATAGTGCCGCTTCGTCCAGCGGCAATTCGCTGACCGTCAGCTCCGTCCAGCACGTTGCCGAGACCTGCAGCAACAGCTCGAATCCTGGCGCTGCCGGCCCAACCGGTGCGGCAAATCAGTCCAACTCTGGTGCCGCTAATCCGTCCAGCTCAGCTGCAGCAAGCCCGCAGGGCGCAACCTCGCAGCCCGGAGCTGCCAATAGCCAGAACGCGACAACTAACCCGACTGATCAATCGGCGGCATCGCAGGGCACGACTTCAGCCGCTCCCAGCACCAGCCCCTCTACCGGGACTGACACCGCCAGCCAGTCGGCAACTTCGACCACGTCCAGCGCGAATGCGGGCAGCTCCTCCAGCAATCCGAGCTATGCTCAGCCGGCAACCTCCAGCGATCAGAGCAGCGCGGCTAGCAGCAGCTCCAATCCTTCCAGCGGCGCCGCCGCCGAGAACAATCCTCAGGCGACCGGCAACAGCGCTGTGAGCGGAACCGAGAACTCCAACCAGAGTGCGGCCGCTGCGGGTCAGAACGCCACCGATAACAACGCTGCCGCCAGCGACCAGAATGCCGCCAATGCCGGCCAAACCGGCGCGGATAATGGCGCTGCCGCGGCCAACGACAACACGCAGACGGCCCAGAACAAGGCCGCCGGCAATCTGCCACAGACCGCGTCTCCGCTGCCCTTACTCGGGCTTCTGGGCTTCGGTTCGCTGGCTGCCGGGCTGGTTACCCGCCGCCGCAAGTAGGCAGGGTAGCTGTCCACGCGGGACGGGCAGTGATCGCCCTTACCGAGCCAGGGAAGGCTGCTTGAACCACAATCTCACGCGGCTTACGTTCGCGCGATTGTGGTCCAGGCAGCCTTTGTACTTGCCTGGGGTGATAAACTTAGCAGCTGGTGCCCCATGGGACTTTCCATTTCCAACGTGCTTCGTCGCGTCTTCCTGGTGGATCTGATTAAGGGCTTATCCGTAACCTTCCGCTATCAGGATCCCAAAGAGATTTATACCGAGCAGTACCCCTTGCAGCGGCCGCAGGTGGCCGAGCGCTATCGTGGGGCGCCCCGGCTGAACGTCAATCCCGATACCGGGGAGACCATGTGCATCGCCTGCGACCTGTGTGCCCTGGCTTGTCCCGAGCACCTGATTGTGGTTACCAGTGAGCGTAATGCTGCCACGCGCCGCAAGGAGCTCACCACCTTCACCTACGACCTCAGCCGCTGCATGTTTTGCGGCCTGTGCGAAGACGCCTGCCCGACTGACGCGCTGGAGCTGACCCAGGATTTCGAGCTCGCCAATTATTCTCGTGAGGGCGCCATCTGGGACCGCCAGACGCTGGAGAAAGGCCCGCAGCCCACGGTCTATAGCCGGTAGTGCGACGTTCTCAGCACCTGGTTCCCACTACCGGTAAGATGTATAGCCTTGCCTAAGACCATCCTCCAACTTCTGTGGGCGGCTGCGCTGCTGACCGGCGCTGCACTATCGCAAACCGCCACCACTCCGGCCGCTTCTCCGTCGCAATCGCAGACCGCGCCTTCCCCCCAGCCCGAGACCCATATCACGCAGCAACAGGCGGATGAACTGTTTCGTTCCGTGGACCAGATTCTTGCTTTCGCCAGCCGGGACAGCGGTCTGCCCATTCGCCACCCGGTCAAGCGGGCTCTCGTCAGCCGCGAGCAGGCCATGAAGTACATCGAGGGCCGCATGGGCAACGACCAGGACGCGCAGCGTCTGCAGCGCTCCGCGCTGGTGCTGAAAAAGCTCGGCCTGCTGCCCCGCGACTTCGACCTGCAGACTTTTCTGCTCGCCCTGCTGCGCGAGCAGGTGGCCGGCTACTACGATCCCAAGGCCAAGACCGTCAATCTGCTCGACTGGGTTGACGCCGATATTCAAAAACCGGTCTTAGCCCATGAACTCACCCACGCCCTGCAGGATCAGGATTCCAACCTCGACCACTGGTTGAAGGATGGCCCGCGCAGCGAAAAGAAAGACTCCGATGTGCAGGACGATGAGGCAGTGGCCGCGCGCCAGGCGGTGAGCGAAGGGCAGGCCATGGTTGTGCTCACGGATTACGAACTGGAGCCCATGGGCAAGACCATTCTCGACGCACCAGATGTTGTCGCCGCCATGAAGGCTGGGGTCACCTCCGGCTCGCCGATATTCGAAAGCGCCCCTCTCTACATTAAGGACTCGCTTGCCTTTCCTTATACCTATGGTTTGGACTTTGAGCGTATGCTGCTGCAAAGGAAGGGTAAAGAAGCAGCCTTTGCCGACGTTTTGCAGCACCCTCCGCTGAATACCCGTGAGGTCATGCAGCCGGCGGTTTACCTGGCAGGTGAGCACCTGCCGCCTCTTCACCCGCCCAAGCTGGAAAAAGTTCTGGGAAAGAGTTGGCAGAAGATAGATGTAGGCGCGGTCGGCGAGTTCGATATTTCAGTGATGGTGGAACAGTACGCCAGCGAAGAGGCGGCCCGGCAGGTGTGGCCGCAGTGGCGTGGCGGCTACTACTACGCCACTCGCCAGAAGAACGCCCCTCCCGGCAATTTGTCTCTACTCTATCTTTCGCAATGGGCGGTGCCGGAGCAGGCCACAAAATTTGCTGGCATTTACGCCCAATCCTTAAAGAAAAAATACAAGCAGGTGCAAGCTGTCGGCGGCTCGCGCCCGGCTTCATCCCCAGCCTCGGCCGGAGTGCAGGTCTCCATTGCCGACGCCACCACCCAATGGAACACGGAAGACGGCCCCGTCTTTGTCGAGCCCCATGGCCAGTTCGTGCTGGTGATGGAAGGTTTCGACACCGCCACCGCCGCCAAGCTCCGCGATGCCGTATTGCCGTCCGCCAGCAACCCGGCCTCTAACTGATGATCCGTTTTTTGGCTGTGGTCGGGCAGAGACGTTGCAAGCAACGTCTCTACAGACGTAACCATGCTGTGCGCACCCTTTTCACACAATGGTAGAGACGTAACTTGTTACGTCTCGGAGACGTTACAGCAGGCAACGTCTATAGCTGCTGTCAAACATCACTCGCCTACCAATATCCCCCGCGAAGTCTGAATCAAAGGCACATCCTTGCCTTCGCAGACAATGCGGAACCTCTTGCCTTCAAAGCTGATCACCGCTTCCGTGCCCGCTTCCCAGGCTTCCACGTGGGTGGCTGCAAAGCAAATCTTCACGCCCTTCTTAGGCGCGTGGCCTAGCCAAGTCTCAGGTTCATGAAACTCCTGTGTGTTCTTGTGGGCGTGTTCCGTACGCATATATTCCCTCGTTATCATAACGACCTCCCCCGTAATCATGTGCGCGCCAAAGGCCGAAAGCCGTCCGCCGGCGCCTCTTCCGTTGTTCCCAATGCCCTCGCCTGGCACTGCGGGCACAGCCAGGCCTCTTTGATATCAATCCACTCCACCGCGTGCGATGCCGCCATGGCGCAGCGATAGTCGTGGCAGTGAGTTAGCTCCAATGTGTGCCCGATCTCGTGTACCGCCTCCTTGAGCAGTCGCGCTCGCAGCAGGTCCGCATCGGCGGCAAGCCCGTAGAACTCCTGCCGCAGGCGGTAGCTGGAAACCACGGCGCACGGGCCTCCGATCTGCGCCTCGCCAAACACAAACGTCAGAATCGGGATGTAAAGGTCCACGGTTGTCACCCCCAGCACCCGCCAGCTCTCGTTCGTGTTGAAAACCTTCATGGCCGCCAGGATCTCCGAGGAGTGATACTGCTGCCGCTCGGCGTGGAAGGCCGTCTCTGGGTCCAGGGCCTGGGACAATACCTGGAAGGGGACACGGAACACTTTTCCCATGGCGGCTGCCAACTCCTGCAGCAGCTGGCCGCCGCAGTTCCCGATCGGCAGCAAACTCAAATGCTTCATCGGCTCGCAACCGCGGACCGGCTCCAGCCATAGCGTTTGATTTTGTGGTGCAGCGTCACCCGGTCAATGCCCAGAACTTCCGCTGCCCGGGTCTGATTCCAGCCGCAGCTTTCCAGCACCCGCAGGATGTGCGCCTTCTCGATTTCCTCCAGCGACTTGGCGGATGTGCCATTGTGGTTGCGCGGCTTCAGAATGAAGTCACACTCCCGCAGCTCCGGTTCCTGCGCCACCACCATGGCGCGTTCCACCGCATTCTCCAGTTCCCGCACATTGCCCGGCCAATCGTTCTGCTGCAGGGCATACATCGCCTCCGGGGCCACGCGGCTAATGCGCTTGTTCATGGCCAACGCAAACTTCTGCACAAAGTGTTCCACCAGCAGCGGAATATCTTCGCTGCGTTCGCGCAAGGACGGCAGCTCAATGCGAAAGACGTTCAAACGATAGAACAGGTCGGGACGGAATTTGCCTTCCTCGATTAGTGTTTCCAGGTTCTTGTTGGTGGCGGCAATGCAGCGGAAGTCCACTTTAATGGGCTGGTTGCTGCCCACCCGCGTGATCTCGCGCTCCTGCAGCACCCGCAGCAGGTCGGTTTGGGTCTTCAGGCTTATATCGCCGATTTCGTCCAGAAACACCGTGCCGCCCTCGGCGATTTCGAACTTTCCCTTTTTACGATACTGCGCCCCGGTGAAGGCGCCCTTTTCGTGCCCGAATAGCTCGCTTTCCAGCAGGGTCTCGGTCAGTGCCCCGCAGTGGATCACCACCAGCGGCTTGTAACGCCGGGAGCTGGCGGCATGTATCGCCCGCGCCACCAGTTCCTTGCCCGTGCCGCTCTCTCCTGTGATCAGCACGGTGGCATCGGTGGGGCCGACGGTCTCGATCGCGTCCAGCACCCGCTGCATGGCGGGGCTTTTGCCCACCAGGTCGGGCGGGCGCATGACCTCGGCCACCGTCTCTCTCAAAGAAACGTTCTCCTGCTGGGCCCGCCGGTGCGCCAGCGCGTTCTTCACCAAATGTGCGATCTCGTCAGGATCCAGGGGCTTGGTCACATAATCGTAGGCGCCGTTTTTCAGCGCCGTGACCGCGGTCTCCACCGACGCATAGCCGGTCATCATGATCACGATCAGTTGCGGATCCGCTTCGTGCAGGCGCCGCTGCAGTTCGATTCCGTCCGTG
>DATJFA010000627.1:0-2309 GCA_035496015.1 Terriglobales bacterium
CCGTCCATCCCGGTCCCGATGTCGCTCCGGTCTGGAATCCCAAAACGGGAGGACAGATCGCCTGGGCGGAGCGAAGTCTGGTGACACGCCTGCCGCAAATTTGCATTATGGGAGCAGATGGCACCAACCAGCAGCACGTCACTGACGAAGGCTTTGCGGTTTCGCCATCATGGTCTCCGAACGGTCAATTTTTGGCCTTCTCCTGGATGCGCCACTTTGGACCTGGGGAGCCGGGAGCGCAGGACATTTACGTGATGGACGTGACCACGCATACCTGGGCGCAACTTACCCATGGCGAGGGACGCAACGACTTCCCTTCCTGGTCGCCGGACAGCCGGCACCTGGTGTTTCAGTCCAGCCGCAGCGGGCAGGAAGAGATATGGACCATGCTGGCGGACGGCACGCAGCAGCAGCAACTGACGACTTCCGGCAGCAATTATGAGCCCAACTGGAGTTGGAAATAAGGTGGACGGAATTGTCTAGAAACGATTTTTGGTCGGGCGGACATTCAGGAAGAAACTTCTTCCTGAAGCCGCAGAGTTGATTTCGCGCGCCAGCCCCCTGGCGCGCTTCTTTTCAAGGGAGGATGAGGTGAAGCACAGCACTCAGAAGTGGATCACACTCGTGTTCGCGTTGAGCGTGGTTCTGACGCTCGGCGCCTGCAAAAAGAAAGTGGCGCCGCCACCGCCGCCACCACCACCGCCGCCGGCCGCGCCCACGGCATCACTAACCGCCAATCCCAGCACCATCGAGAAGGGCCAATCCACGACGCTGACCTGGGAAACGCAGAATGCCACCGACGTCAGCATTGACGGCATCGGCAGTGTGCAGCCCAACGGAAACCAATCGGTCTCGCCCACCGATTCCACCACGTATCACCTGGTGGCCAAGGGCGCGGGCGGAAGCCAGGAGGCTACGGCACGAGTCACCGTGACCCAGCCGCCGCCACCGCAGCAGCAGCCTACAGCGACCGAAGAAGAACTCTTTAACCAGAATGTTAAGGACATCTACTTCGATTACGACAAGTACGATCTCCGTGCCGACCAGCAGACGGCCGCTCAGGGCGATGCCGCCTTCCTCAAGCAGCACCCCAATATCAAAGTGACGATCGAGGGGCACTGCGACGAGCGCGGCTCCACCGAGTACAACCTGGCGCTGGGCGACAATCGGGCTAATGCCGCCAAGAACGCCTTGGTGCAGAGCGGGATTCCCGCCGAGAGCATCAAGACCATCAGCTACGGCAAGGAAAAGCCCTTCTGCACCGAGCACAACGAGGACTGCTGGCAACAGAACCGGCGGGCTCATTTCGTGTATCAGAAGTGAGCCTGCAATGCAGGGTGGCGGCGCTGGGGGCTTTAAGCTTCGGGGCCGCCGCCCTTCCGCTGTATGCTTAAGGGAAGGAAAGGTCTGGCTTGGCCTAATCAGCGCCTGTGGCGCCGCAAGGCCAGCGGCCGCAGGCGGATTCTGCGCGGCGGTCATCCAGCAGGCATTCTGCATCCAATTGAGGCAGGATTTCTGCCGCCAAACATGGGAACGTTTATGAAAATACAAAGGTTTCTTGCGGTTTCTTCGGTCGCTGCCCTGCTGTTCCTGAGCCTGCCCGCTTTCGGCGTGAGCAAGGAGATTGTGCAGCTGCAGACGCAGGTGCAGGCGCTGCAGGATCAGGTGGCGCGCATGCAGCAATCCTTCGACCAGGGCATGGGCGTGATGAAAAACCTGATCGAGCAGAACACCGACACCATGAACAAGCTGGCCGGCACCATGACCCAGTTGCAGCAGGTCATGCAGAAGCAGAACGCGGATGCGGGCACGCGCAACGACCAGCTCTCCGGGCAGATCCAGACGCTCAATGACAGCCTGGACGAGCTAAAGGCGCGGCTGGCGCGGGTGACCAAGCAACTGGAGGACATGCAGGCGTCGCAGCAGAACCTGCAGACGCAGCAACAGCAACCGCAGCAGCCGCAGGCGCCGCCGCCGGATGTGCTCTATAACAACGCGGTGCGGGACTACAACGCCGGCAACATGGATCTGGCCAAGCAGGAGTTCAGCGAATATGTGAAGGCTTATCCCAACACCGACTTGGCCGGCAACGCGCAGTTTTACGTGGCAGAGATGGAATATCGTGCCGGCAACTACCAGGCCGCGGCGCAGGATTACGACAAGGTGCTGCAGCAGTTTCCCAGCGGCAACAAGGCGGCTTCAGCCCAGCTGAAAAAGGGATATTCCCTCATCGAGCTGGGCGATAAGCAGGGCGGGGTGCGCGAACTCAGCCAGCTGATCCAGCGCTTTCCGCGCTCTCCAGAGGCTAC
>DATJFA010000628.1:0-5571 GCA_035496015.1 Terriglobales bacterium
TGTGCTGCCGGCCACCTCCGCCAACTTGGGTCCGGCTTTTGACGCGGCGGCGCTGGCTTTCTCGCTCTACCTGCGAGTGCGTGGCGAGCCGGCCAAGGAGTATTCCGTCTCTGCCCGGGGCAGGGATGCCCACTTGTGTGGGGGCGGTGCGGAAAATCTCATTCTGAAAACCTATCGCGAAGTTCTACTGACGGCAGGCCAGCCAGCTGCGCCGCTACACCTGGAAGTCATCAACGAAATTCCAATTGGCAAAGGATGCGGGTCCTCGGCGGCGGCGCGCCTGGCGGGCATTGCGCTGGCGGTGCGCATCGGTGGGTTGGACTGGAGCGCCGAGCAGATCATTGCGGAAGCGTCCCAGCGCGAAGGTCATCCTGATAACGCCGCCGCGTGCTGGCTGGGCGGCCTGTCTATCGCACGGAACGCGACGGCTGCTGACGGTTCCCCGGCCGTACAGGCGGCGCGGATCGCCGGCAGTTGCCCATGGCCGCTGCTGCTGGCCATACCGGACGACCCGCTGTCCACGGAAGAAGCACGGCGTGTCCTGCCGAGCGAGTATTCGCGCGCTGACGCCGTCTTCAACGTGCAGAACGCGCTATTTTTACTGGCGGCATTTACGCAGGGCCGGAGTGACCTGCTGCGCTCTGCGTTGCAGGACCGCATTCACGAGCCGTATCGGGCCCCGCTGTGCCCACTTTTGCCGGCCCTGCATGAATTGGCGGGAAGCGAAGGAATATTGGGCGCGGTGCTGAGCGGCGCTGGACCATCGGTACTGTTGTTTCTTCAGCCTGAGATTGCGGCATCCAAGACGATCGAGGGAGTCAGCCAGCATCTGCGTGAATGCGGGCTGCAGGCCGAGCTGCTGCTGACCTCTGTGGCCGAGCATGGCGCATCTGCCACTTTAAGGCATACGAGCACGGCGCGGATGAGATAAGCGTGCAGCGCCGGCGTCTCGCCTGCTGTCTGGCGGGCGTCTTGCCCGCCTGTCGGGCCGCCGGGGATGGCGGCGCTACAATAACGTATGCAACCAGAGATCAAAATCGTCACCGATGCCAGCGAACTCAGCCGCACAGCCGCCGCTGAGTTTGAGAACGTCGCGCGCAATGCGGTTCAGGCACGGGACCGGTTTACGGTCAGCCTTTCCGGAGGCTCAACGCCGCGGGGCCTCTATTCGCGCTTGGCGCAGTCCTCGCGCGATCTGCCCTGGGACAAGATTTACTTCTTCTGGGGCGACGAGCGCCACGTTCCTCCCGACGATAAAGACAGCAACTATCGCATGGTGCGCGAAACCCTGCTCTCCCAGGCGCCCATTCCTCCCGATCATGTATTCCGGATGCAGGCCGAGAACCCTGATGCTGCGCGGGTGGCGGACGAATACGAGCGCACCATCCGCGAATTCTTTGGCCTGAAGCCAGGAGATCTGCCCCGCTTTGATCTGGTGCTGCTGGGCCTGGGGCCGGACGGGCACACCGCCTCGTTGTTTCCAGGAAGCGCTGCTCTACACGAGAGTTCGCGCCTAGTGGTGGCAAACTGGGTAGGGAAATTCGGACATTACCGGCTTACTTTAACCGCGCCCGTGATCAACAACGCGGCAGAAGTGATGTTCCTGGTGAGCGGTGCGGAAAAGGCTGCGGCCCTGCAAGCGGTCCTTTACAGCGATGCGCCCGTCGAGGAGTTTCCCGCCAAGCTGGTCTCCCTGCAGAATGGCCGGCTGATTTGGCTGGTGGATCGAGCCGCCCTGCCTGCGAGCCAGCAATCCAAGCCGGCCTGAACCCTGGCGCTAACTCAAGCGCGCGCGGCACAGCCGCAGGATGGCGGCGCGCTGATTATCCCTCACCAGGACGAACTCAAAACCGTGGGCAAATCCGCTCAAATTGCGCACGGCGGCATACACGCGAACCCCGTTCGCCACTTCCAGGTTTACCACTTCGCCTACCCGCAACTGCTGCGACATGGTGGCGCCCAGGCCGCCCTCGCTCAAGCTGTGGCAACGCCCGGCAATTTGCACGGGGGGAGAACCGTCCCAGTAAAGAATCGCGGTAACCGGCCGGTTGACTTCAAAGCGGGGGAAGCGGCGCCGGCTCGAGTATTGGGCAAGACCTTGGTCAGTATTGTTGAACATTTCCCACTCCGGCCAGACTTCCTTTGAGTGGCAAAGCGCGCTGCGGATCGCGTCCGCCCTGCGTATGCCCTTGTCTAACTCTAGCCGGGGGGACCTCGGGAGTAAACGGGAGCCGCGGTTACGAACGTCCATTAGACCAGTGGGGAGGCTGTCCGGACGGACAACACTACACCGGACCTTTCAGGTCACCAAAGTCACATCGAAGGCGGCCCGCCGGGGCCGGGTTCGGGAAGGACGTCGGGTCCGGTGCCTGGTTCCGGTTCGGGACTGGGTTCCGGATCGCGCGCCGGGCCGGGGTCCGGATCCGGTTCCGGCGGAACCGGAAGGCCCGGAAATGGCGAAGGACCACGCAATACAGCCATATCGCCAACAGATGAGCCTCGCAAGGCGGGAGTTGGCGGCCCGGAACGTTTTGCGGCGAAATCACCGCCACCCATGCGGCAGCGGGAGTAGAATTCTGCCGACAATCTGTCTGAGGTGCTGCCGTGGTCATTGCATCCGACCTGCGTGACGGCATGGCCGTTCGCATCGAGGGCCAGGTCTTTAAGGTGCTGGAAGTGGAGGTCAAGGCCGGCGGTGGGCAACTGGGAGGCGTGGTCAAAACCAAGCTGCGCAACGTGAGCAGCGGCCGCTTTTGGGAGCCGCATTTCCGGCCCGACGAGCGCCTGGAGGATCTCGAACTCGAACGGCAGACGATGGAGTTCATCTATGGCGATGCCGATAACTGTGTTTTCATGAACCAGAACACCTACGAGCAAGTCGAAGTGCCGCGCGCCGTGGTGGGGTCGCTGGAGAAGTTCCTGGAGCCGGGAGTGCGCGCCGGGGTAGAATTTTTTGATGGGCAGCCCATCAGCATTGAACTGCCACCCGTGATCGAGTCGCGCGTGGCCGAAACCGCGCCTCCCATCCACTCCGGCCAGGACAATACCTGGAAATTCGCCAAGCTCGAAAACGGGGTGGAGATTCAAGTGCCGCTGTTCGTGGGGCCGGGTGAAATCGTGCGCATAGACATCAAGAGCGGACGCTACCTGGAACGGGTGCGCGAAAAAAAGCGCAGCGCGTAACCCCAGTTGTCAGTGGTCAGTTGCCGGCTGTCAGTGCGACGTGCGTCCACCATCAAAACTGGCAATTAATAACTGGCAACTGCTCTTCAGAACGCCAGCTGCAGGCGAGACATCAGGACATTCTCGCTGTGCAAAGGAGCTAGCTGGGGCGAAGCCATCTGGAAACGGGTGTGCTCATAGGCGTTCATGATGCGGGCGTAACGATTCAGGTAGCAGTTGAGGGCAACGCCCCATTCGGCTGCGCCGGCTGCGGCTGTTTTGGAACTGGCAAACAGAGGAAAGGCGTTCCTGTCCACTCGCAGGTTGCTGTAACGAGCAGCCACTTCCCAGCCGCCCAGGTGGCGCAGACCCTTTTGCGGTTCAAAAGCGCGCCTTGGCCGCATGCCCGCATAGCTGTTCTTCTCGCCTGTCAGCATAAACGAGGCCGTTGTCTGCCACGCGTGGTTGCTCAAGCGGCGCGCGAATGGGCCATTGCGCACCTGTTGCGAGGAAATCGTGTACTCTCCGATCACCCCGACTGGCCCCCAGTAATACCAGGCCTGGGGAGACACGCGATTGTGCTGGCCATCGGCTACAGCTTTCGCAGAATATTTGAAGAAGATGTTTTGCCCCACTGTCTTGAAGCTGGGTACCTTGCCGCTCTCATCCGCAAATGACCCGGCTGCTCCCACCCCTAGCCCGCGCATCGGTTTGGCACGGCTCCTCAGGAACGGCTGCAGAAAAAGGCGCGCTACGCCTTCGTTGCTCGTGCGCCACTGGAAGTTGCCGTTGGATCCATCTGGGGTTCCATTGAAATAGCCTGCCGCATAGCTGAGCAACTGGTGCAGCGCTGCACCGCCCATTTGGACGCCGACTTCGCGCAGGGGAACCAGGTCGGAGGCGAGTGAACGCTCGGAAAATGACGACTCGCTGTCGGAGCGCAGATCCTCCAGTCCTATGGGCGTTTTGAATTTTCCAATGCGCGGCTTAGCGAACGAAAAGAGCTTCAACTCCACATATGCGTCCTGGATTTGGGGATTATTTTGGCCGAAATCTGGCATCAATCGAAAGTTGAGGGCGTTGAACAATGTGCCTTCGAATATTGGCCGTATGCGGCGGAAAAAGAGTTTGTCGGGCCTCTGGTCTTTCAAGTCGCTGGTAAAAAACCGTCCGTCGGCTTGGACAAAGCCATGGACCTGTAACTGACTCGAGCTCTCCTCGTCGGTAAACCACAGCCCGTCGTGTGCAAAGGCGATGGACTTTACCGCCGTGGCCGCTGCCAGGGCATCAGCAGCATCCTCGGGAAGAACTGCGGCTCGCCCACGCCAACTAAACCCTATTATGACAATTAGGATACTGGTAATTCGGAGCAAGCCTCTCATCCGATGGGTGCCGTTCATAGTTGTCCCTCCAGAAAGGCTGACGGTCTACAGCAGTTTGCACCCAAGCAGCAACAGCGTGGTTCCCAGCACCGGGCGCAAGGCCTTTTCCGGCACCCGCGCGGTCATTCTGCTGCCCAGCCACACTCCCGGGATAGACCCCACGAGCAGCGCGCCCAGTAGACGCGTATTGATGCTGCCCATTCCCAGGTGGCCCAGGGCGGAGACTCCGACCAGCAGGAGCGCGTGGACGATATCGGAACCAACCATGCGCCGCAGCGGCGTGCCCGGGTATAGGACGACAAGGGAGGCGATAATGAGGCTCCCACTCCCTACCGATGTGATGCTCACCAAAAAGCCAACCACCAAACCTGCCAGGGTGGTCAGCCAGGCGCGCCGGCGCTCATCTGCCGGGCCCAGGGAAGTTGACGCTGGCCTGTCGCCGCGCAGAGCGCGCCAAAACAGGGTTAGGGCCACGACTACCAGAGCGACGCCCAGCATGCGCAATATCAAGCGATCCACGTGGTGAGTGCCGGAAGCATGGAAGCGCGCCAGCAGCGCCAGCCCCACCAGCGCTCCGGGAATGCTGCCCAGCGCCAGGCGTTTGACCAGAGCCACATCCACCGTCTGCTGCCGCCAGTGCACCACGGCGCCGGCAGATTTGGTCAGAGTGCTCCAAACCAGGTCCGTGCCCACCGCGATCATGGGCGGGGCCCAGCCCAGCAGGATGAGCAAGGGCGTTAGCAGCGCTCCACCGCCAGTGCCCGTTACCCCGACCAGAAAGCCAACAATCAAGCCGAGAACTGAGACTCTGAAATCCATGTCCTACTCTTCTCCACGGACGCCGCGCCTTAAGTTAGATTCTTCATGCGAATTCATGGCAACTAATATAATCAGGTAACTCTACATTCGGCGAAACAAGACAGTACCTTATTGCTTCTGTTATCCCGCAGATCAGTGTTCAGCGCTCTGCCGTGCCCGTTGCCTCTTCTTAACTGGTGGTTGTGGAGGAGCATCGCCGGCTACGTCC
>DATJFA010000629.1:0-3678 GCA_035496015.1 Terriglobales bacterium
AAACGTTCGGAGGAAATAAGGATCGAGGGCGCTGAGGTCCAGCAATGTACCGTTCAGGTCGAAAGCAATTACGGGGCGCATAGGGGACCTCCTTAGCGCAATTATCTCACTCATTGCGGAGAGAAGCTGTGTTGGCGTAACCAGCAGGTGGTGACCTGGCACGTGCAGACGCCCTGCAGCTTGGAGACGGCGCCGGATCTTCTCCGAACCAGCTACTGCTCGCAGAAGGGAAACATCTTTTCCACGGTGCCATCGGGATGTGAAATCAGCAGGTAGCCGCCGGCCAAAGCCAGGCGAACACCGGCCGAGATGGCGTCATGCTTGGAAGAAAATTCCTGCTGGGGAGTGGACTCGCTATCGGCGCGAAGCAGCCAGCCATCTTTCGACGGTGTGACCCGAAACACCTGCAGAACCCTGGGCATGGCCCAACCTCCGGCTGGCGGTGGGGTGTAACGGCGCACCGCAAGCCGACACCAAGGTAGATGGGTTACGGATGCTTGTCAATAGTGTCGAATGCTTTCGCTTTCCGGCCCGCTGATACAATCCAGGCGAAAGGCGGGCGGGTTGGCAAACGCCCTGCAACCGTGGGGGTAAGGCATGCCCGATCTAAGCTATCCCATTGGAAAATTCACTCCGGAACGCGACCTCTCCGCTGGCCGCCGCGCCGAACTGATCGCCCACATCGCGGAAGCGCCGGCTCGCCTGCGCGCGGCAGTGAACGGGCTCTCGCCCCAGCAACTGGACACGCCCTATCGGCCCCAGGGCTGGACGGTGCGCCAGGTGGTGCACCATGTGCCTGAGAGCCACATGAACGCCTACATCCGCTTCAAGCTGGCGCTTACGGAATCCGAACCCACCATCAAGCCTTACGAGCAGCAGTTGTGGGCGGCACTGCCGGACGTTCCTGTTACCCCTGTCGAAACCTCGCTGGCCCTGCTCGACTTTCTCCATCAGCGCTGGGTGATCGTGCTCAAGGGCATGGCCGAAGGCGACTGGCAGCGCACCTTCCGCCATCCCGAACTGGGCATCGTGCGCCTCGACACTAACCTGGCGCTGTACGCCTGGCACAGCCGGCATCACGTGGCCCACATCACCAGCCTGCGCGATCGTATGGGGTGGACAACTGGGGCCGCCGCGGGAACGCGGTAGGATTCTTAGGCTCCCATTGAGCGGCTGAATGCCCGGTGCTCCTGCTGAATGCTGATTGTTTTCCTACTTCTTCTCGATCAGCCGCGCGCCCAGCAGCGCGCCGTTGCGATCGTCGTGCAGGCGAATGGGGAACACGAGGATGTTCCAGGTCCAGCGCGAGCTCTTGCGCGGCAGGTGCGGCAGGCCGGGAGAACCGCGGTCAATGTAGGTTTCGCGGGTATCGGCGACGGTGCGGATGGTCTCCGCCCAATGGCCGGCGAGGTCGGGGAACTGCTCGAACAGGTTCTTGCCTACAAACCAGCTGCGCTTGTGTCCCAGCATGGCTGCGAAGTAGTCATTCACGTACTGCCAGTTGCCCTCGCGGTCGAGAATTTCCACCACCATGTCGTCGCCCATGTTCATGCTGATGCGAGAGTAGTAGAACTCGCGCGCGTCCACCACCACGGGCTTGCCGCGCCGCTTGGCCTCAAAGCTGCGCAGCGCTCCCACCAGGTCGTCCACCGAGCTATAGCCCTTTAGCAGGTGCATGTCGGCAATTCCGCCGAAGCGGCGCTCCAGCGTGGCCGACAGGATGATGATGGGAACGTGGGGACGCTTTTCGCGCAAAGTCTCGGCCACGTCGGTGCCGAACTTGCCCGCTCCCAAGTGGTAATCGAGCACGGCGATGTCAATTTCGTTGAGCTTGGATTCGGCCTCTTCAATGGATGCAGAAGTAACCACGTGATAGCCCTTCTGGCGGAGAATAGTGGAACGCACCAGCAGGTTGTCCGCAAGATCGTCGAGCAGCAGCACGCGGATGGGCTTGGCCTCGGTCTTGGTCGCGATTTCTGTTCCGTCGCTCATCATTCAGTTGGATGCAAGTTGCGCCTCAGCCCGTCACGCCAACGCGAGAGCTGTGTTTTACTCCTCGCCGCTTGCCGCCTTGCTGCGCAGCACCTTCATCAACTCCGGCAGCCGGTTGAACACGGCCACGCAGCGCAGCCACAGCTTGTTATCAATGGCGGGATAGCCGCTCACCACCTTGCCGGCGGGCACATCGCCGGGAATGCCGCTTTGCGCGGTGGCGATTACGCCGTCGCCAATCTTGCAGTGCCCGGCCACGCCCACTTGCCCGGCCAGAATCACGTTGTCGCCCACTTCGGTGGAACCTGCCAGGCCCACCTGGGCGCAAAGCAGGGTGTTGCGTCCCACGCTGGAGCCATGCCCCACCTGCACCAGGTTGTCAATGCGGGTGCCGCGGCCGATGCGGGTTTCGCCGATGCTGGCGCGGTCCACGCAGGCGTTGGCCTGGACTTCCACATCGTCCTCCAGCACCGCCGGGCCGGACTGCACAATTTTTCGCCAGCGGCCTTCGCTGTCCTTGGCGAAGCCAAAGCCATCGCCGCCAATGACTACGCCGTTCTGCAAGGTCACGTTGTCGCCCAGGCGGCAGTTCTCCCGCACCACCGCGTGAGCGTGCGCCAGAAAATTGTTGCCGATGCGCGCCCCACGGTAGATCACCACATGGGCCAGCAGCACGCAGTTCTTCCCGATCTGTACGTCTTCCTCCACTACGACGTAGGGGCCGATGGAGGCATTCTTGCCGATCTTGGCCGAAGGGTGGATGACGGCAGTGGAGTGCACGCCCACCGCGAACTTCGGCGGCCGGTAGAAAAGTTCGATCGCCCGGGCGAAATCCAGGTAGGGATTGCTGGAGCGCAGCAGCGCGCTGCCCAGGGCAGGGAAGTCCTCAGCCACGATGACGGCAGACGCTTTGGTTTTCCTGGCCGCTGCCGCGTACTTGGGATTGGCCACAAAGGTAAGCTGGCCCGGGCCGGCCTCCTCGATTCCCGCTACTCCCGTGATTTCCGTGTCCGGCGAGCCATTTTCCAGGCGCGTGCCCAGGTTCGCCGCTACTTCTCCCAGTTTCATGCCGGTATGCGCCTCATGGGGCAAAGCTCCGATTGTAATGCAGGGGCGAAGCTGGCTCTAAGCCAACGAATCAAGGTAGTGCAGTTTGAAATAAAGCTCCTCTAGAACTGGCAAGCCGATTGTGCCATGCTGTGGGATATGAAATCGAAGAATAAGAAAGACCTAGAGAAACATTGGGCAGAACACACGAGGAACCCAGGTACCCAGCAGGGTCGCGTCCCTAAAAAAGGGGATCGCGTGGGCGCGAACGGCCGTACGGGTGTGTTTTCCATCGTAGAGGTCCGTCGGATTCCAAAAGTGGTTGACCTGCAACCGCTCAAGGGTGGACCCGTAGAGAAGGAGATCCCCTGGACCGCCCTGACGTTCATGGACAGGGAGGATGCCAGCCAGCCCGCCACCAAGATCGAGAAAGAGCCTAGGGAGTTGTAGCCTGGGCCGCCATTTCCTCATCCCTTCTCTGTCCGCGCTGGACTATCTGAACTTCTTGTGAAACTGCACCCCTATGAATCAGGGACGAATTCCCATGCAGAAGGGGTCGCGCGGGTCGAGGATGAGTTCGGCCTCGGCATTCACGAAGGCCGCTCCCTTGATGCTGGGGTGGACTTCGCCATTCACAAC
>DATJFA010000630.1:0-10091 GCA_035496015.1 Terriglobales bacterium
GCGACCTGACTGTCGTCCATCGTCACGCTAGGGGTGAAGGCCGGCATCTCGGAAGCGGGCTTCTGCCCCTCTGGCCCTGCGTCAGACCCTTGGCTGGGCGGCATCCCGGTGGCATCCACGTGCTCCACCAGCGATTTGGGGATAGCATAGGAATTGTCCCCAATATCGTATTCGACGTGAGTTGCGCCCTGGCGTACGCGGTCCGCCACAATCCGGCGGCCATTCTTCAGATAAATGGTGTCGGCCGGGGCACAAATCGCCGAGATGAGGACGATAATCAGGCAGGCCCGCACGTCGCGATTTTAACCGCGCCGTTCGCGGCTGAAACCGTGACCAAGGTAACTGGCTATCTCCGTGCGCTGCTTCTCTTAGTGGGCATCACAACGTGTGCCCAAGCGGCCCTGGCGACCCAGGAGAGCCCGCCGACAGTCCGCCCCTCGACAGGGGCTACGCTCTACCAGGAACTGGGAAGCGTTGGCCTTGATCCTGCCCGCGTCTTCCACATTCGCAACGCTTCTATCGAGCACCCAAACCTGCACGTAACTTTCAATGACGGCACCATCGCCTTTACCAAGGACGTGCTGGGGCGGGTAACGGGCGCCTACTTTGAGGGCGAAGGCGACCTGCTGCTCATGCCCCCAAATCGCGCCGAGCGCGCTTCCCTGGGACTGTTCACCGGCACCCCCATCCTGGAGGAGCAGTTCACCGCCGCCTATCTGCGCTTCAACGACGATACGCGGCAGGAACTGGAGCCCTTCATGTATCCCGCGAGCGATGCCCAGGAATTTTTTGCCACCAACAGCGCGGTAGCCAGTTCGCTGGCCACCAGCGACGCGCTGCGGCTGCTCCTGACATTCAGCCGCTTTCTGCCTGCCGCCACCGCTAGGCAGCCGTTGTCGGCCTATACCGGTAATGACCACTTCCTGCATTTGCGTCTGAGCAGCCCACGGCGCGGGCTCTTCGACGTCTTTTTCGATTCCCTGGCAGTTGAGCAGGTGTCTGCTGGGCAGCTGACGCTGACGCCGCAAGGCGATTTTTACGATCTGTGGACTTCTTTTTCTCTTCCCACACGTGCCAAGCCGGGCGAAAGAGCGCAATCTGAGAGCTCGCTCAGTGTGGTTGACGTCTCTCGCTACCGCATTCGGGCGCGTGTCACGCTTCCCCATGAGCTCTCCGCCAAGACCCTGCTGGAGGTGGAGGTCCGGCAAAGCGGCGACCGGGCACTGCTGTTCGAGCTCTCGCGTTTTCTGCAGGTGAAGGAAGTGGAGGCCGACGGGCGCTCCGTGGAGTTCGTGCACAATCCGGCCCTTGATGGCACGCAGCTGGCGCGGCGGGGCAACGATATAGTGGCGGTGGTTTTTCCCGAACCGCTGCAGGCCGGGCAGCGGCTGCAGTTGAGCTTCGAATATTCCGGGCCGGTGCTTTCTGAGGCCGGCGGAGGACTGCTCTACGTAGGCGCGCGCGGCACCTGGTATCCCAACCGCGGCCTGGCCATGTCCCAATTCGATCTGCAGTTTCACTACCCACCAGGCTGGACCCTGGTGGCCACGGGCAAGCAGGTTCCTCCTGTCGCGGAAGTAGGATATTCTCCGGCCATACCTGGTGAGCAGGTCGGTCATTGGGTCTCTGAGCACGCCATGCCCATGGCCGGCTTCAACCTCGGCCAGTATGTGAAAGCGGTGGCGCACGCCGGGCAAGTGGTGGTTGACACCTACGCCGCGGCGGGAGTGGAACGCACCTTCCCGCAAGCGCGGCCTTTGCCCCCGGCCCCTCCCGCCCCCAACCCGGAAATTTCCCCAGCCGAGCGCTTATCGCAGGAGAGAATGGCGATGGCAGCGCCTCCTCCCTCGCCTTCGCCTGCCCGCAATGCCCAGGCGGTGGCGGATGAGGCGGCGCACGCCATCGGCTTTCTCAGCGCCCGCCTGGGTCCGTTCCCTTACAGCAGCCTCTCCCTGACGCAAATGCCGGGAGGAACCAGCCAGGGCTGGCCGGGGCTGGTCTTTCTTTCCAGCCTCGCATTCCTCACTCCCCACGAACGCGAGGTTCTGCACTTTAGCCCGCAGGCGGATGTGCTTTACGGCGAGCTCATGCCGGCGCACGAAACCGCCCATCAATGGTGGGGCGACCTGGTGGGCTGGCGCAGCTATCGCGATCAGTGGATTGGCGAAGCCCTGGCCAACTATTGCGTGCTCATGATGCTGGAGCGCGAGCATCCCCAGCAGTTCGCACTTATGATGCAAACCTACCGCCAGCAACTGCTGCAGAAAAACAAGGCCGGCATGGAACTGCGTCAGGCCGGGCCGGTCACGCTGGGCCTGCGCCTCTCTTCCTCGAAATTTCCCGACGCTTATGACGCCATCGCTTACGGCCGGGGCACCTGGCTGTTTCATATGCTGCGCTACATGCTGCGCGATGCCGCCAGCCAGTCCCGAACGCGCGGACGGAAGCCCGCCGGTGATGGCGATGAGCTGTTCCTGAAGGTATTGCGGGTTCTGCAGGAGCGCTTTGCCGGCAAGGTGATGACGCTGCAGGATGTGCAGGCGGCGTTCGAGGAGAGCCTGCCTCCGTCACTCTGGTTCGAAGGACACAAATCCCTGGACTGGTTCTTCGATGGCTGGGTGAACGGCATCGCCATCCCTCGCCTGCAACTGGCGGACACAAAGTTCCTGCGCAAGGGGAGTTCCGTTATGGTCACGGGCACCATAAAGCAGGAGGACGCGCCCGCGGACCTGATCACTTCGGTGCCTATTTATGCTGTGATGGGTCGAACCCCTGGGCTGCTGGGCCGCGTGTTCGCCGATGGCGAGGAAACCAGCTTTCGCCTGAGCGCCCCGGCGGGCGCACACAAACTGCTGGCGGATCCCTATCAGACAGTACTCACGCGCAATCGCTGATCCATCGGAAGCTGTCAGAACAGGCCTTCAGCGTGGTAACAGCTCTTTCGCCCCGCTGGGGCTGATTTTCGTTCCACTTCATCTCCCCGGGCTTATGCCCGGGGCTACATTCTGGTGCCGCTTCGCGGCTGAGAGAATCAACTGGTTCCCGCCACTCTTTACCTTGAATTCCCACGCAAACACTCCCTACCTGCTGGGTTTGGGTGGCGCAGCGCTTTAGCGCTGCCTGACAGGCCGAGCAGAGATGCCGGCTTCAGCCGCTGAGGTGCCATTTTCTGTTCTACACAGAACTTAACCGTGGGCCAATTTTCAAAGCAAGCTTCAGAGAGGGGCCAAGCTGTTGCGATTCGCAACCACCACTTGCGCTATCTTGCGACATACCCGCGAAGTCCCGCGTAAGCTATTGACTTTGCCCCGGTTTTGCAATATCAGATGCAAAGCTGCACCTGCTCTCGCCGTTATTTGTCCTTATATCCCATTGAGGTGGAAGCTAATGATGCGTGCCCGCGTGGTCGCTTGCAGCCTGCTTTGCATGTTGCTGGTTTTGTTGAGTTTGCCGTCGCTCTCCCAGGTGGTAACGGTAACGGTGCAGGGCCGGGTGTATGACAGCACCGGGGCGGTCATTCCTGACGCGCAGGTGACGGCGGTCAACACGGCCACGTCCATCTCCCGGACCGCTACCAGCGATGCCAACGGCGGTTACCAGATTGCCTTGCTGCCCGTCGGCGACTACGTGGTGACAGTAAACAAGCAAGGCTTTCAGAAGCAGGTGAAAAAGGTCCATCTCGATGTCGGCCAGGTGGGCGCGGTGAATTTCACCCTGCCCCTGGGCGAGGTGACACAGGAGATCAAGGTAGTGGATGTGGGCGTGACCGCCGAGCCGACGCGCACCATGGTCAGCTCAGTGATTGACGAGAACAAGATTGAAAACCTGCCGGTGAACGGCCGCCAGTTCATTGACTTTGCCCTGCTGGCGCCGGGCGTCACCATCGGCGACACCACCTCCGGCAGCACCGACGTGATCATCGAGCCCGTGACCAAGCTGTCCTTTGCCGGGCAGAACATTCACTACAACTTCGTGGCCATTGACGGTGCTGACGACATCTCCACGGCCTCCGGCGTGCAGAAGTACACGCCTTCGCAGGATGCGGTGCGCGAATTCCGCGTGATCAACAGCGACTACAGCAGCGAATTCGGGCGCGCCGTGGGCGGCATTGTGGACATCATCACCAAAAGCGGAACCAACACCTACCATGGCTCGGCCTACGAGTACTTCCGCAATGACGCCCTGGATGCCAACAGCCTGCTGGCCTCCAAAGATCCCTTCAGCTGCACGGTACCCGGCGACATCAATTCCGGCGGTTGCCGCCGCCTCAACAAGCTGCGCCAGAATCAGTACGGCTTCACCTTTGGCGGTCCCATCAAGAAGGACAAGACTTTCTTCTTTGCCAACTATGAAGGCCAGCGGCGCAGTGAGTCGCCCTACTACAATTCCATCATTCTGAACAACATCACCACCATCAACCAGTTCAAGTCCAGCATCGGCTTCCCGGCGGAAAATCTGAACGTCACCCGCAGCAATAATTACGACAACTTCCTGGTGAAGCTGGACCACGCCTTCAGCACCAAGGAATACATGTACGTGCGCTACTTCTTCGATGATGGGCGGTTGCATAACTACTCGCCACTCAATGACGGCTCCGACCTGCCCTCCGGTTTTAAGAACAACTTCTCCCGCGACCAGTCGGTAGTGGGCAGCCTCACCTCGATCATCTCTCCCAGCCTGGTGAATGAAGTGCGCATGCAGTACGCCAAGCGTTCCTTCGATTTCCCCACGGTCACGGCGGAGCCGCACATGGAAGTGGCCAACCAGTTCGCGATTGGAGTCAACCGCGGGAATCCCGATTTCTACAACGAGGGGCGCTTTGAACTGGTGGACAACGTGACCAAGACCGCAGGGCGCCACACCATCAGCTTCGGTGGCGACTTCAACCACGTGAACACGACTGAGTCGTTCCCGCTGTTCTATCCCTTTGAGGCAACCTTCGTCTGCATCGCCCCTGATCCCACCAACCCCGGTTCGCCCTGCAACCGTTCCAATCTGCTGGACCACACGCCGGTAGTGCTGTGGATGGAGCGCTTCCAGGCGCCCAACTTCAACGAGACCACATTTGATCCGTCTGTGTTCCAGATGAATGGCTATCCCCAGGCCATACGCAACCAGGCCAGCGGCACCCTGGGCCACACCTATGAAGGCTTCTATGTCCAGGACCGCTTCAGCGCCACCCAGAACCTGACCCTGACCCTGGGCACGCGTTTCGATTTCGAAACCTGGCCCAGCAACGTGCTGGATAATCCCCACGGCGTGGATCCGCGCGCCGGTTTCGCCTACAACTTTGGCGGCAGCCACTCCGTGGTGCTGCGCGGCGGCTTTGGGCTGTTCCACGGCACCATCCCCTCGCCCCTGCTCATGTGCCAGGCACCCTCCTGCGGCGGCACCGCGGCCTACGGTAAGTTTCGCCCGGGCGAAGATAACCTCAATTCCACCAGCCAGCTTTTCGGCTACTCCGGCTTCTTCCCGGCGGCTTTTCAAAACGCGTTCAATGGGCTGATCAGCGGGCAGTACCCCAATCCCCAAAATCCGGCCACACTGGGCGTGCTTTTGCCCGCTACCATCGTGCGCTTCACCCAAAACCACAAAATGCCTTATGGCATCCAGAGCAGCTTTGGGGTTGAGTTCCAGCCCTACAAGGACGCCGTGCTCAACATCAGCTACCTGCGCACCCACGGCGTGCACCTGGGCAGTTTCTTCAACATCAACCAGCCTTCGCCCACCGGTTCCGTATTGGTCCACGACTCCAACGGCGACCTGGGGGTGAAGAACACCTTCTTCTGCCCGGTTTCAGTGTGCGGCGCGCCCGGAGTTCCCGGTTCCAGGAACCCCAACTATTTCACCTACTTTGAGGCGGATTCGCGCTGGTATTCGGAATTCGACGGGCTGCTCGTCAACTTGAACAAGCGAGTCAGCCACCATATCGGCTACGGCATCAGCTACACCTGGTCCAAGACCCTGGACGATGGCCCCAATCCCAGCTTTGTGCTCATTCCCCAGGACAGCGGTAATTTCGGCGCCGAGAAGGCTTTATCCGCTGATGATGTGCGCCACCGCTTTGTGGGCAGCATGACCCTGGCGGGTCCCACGCACCTGAACGCCGTGCTCAACGACTTCGAGTTCTCCACTATCGTGACCCTGGAGTCGCCCCATTACTTCACCAAGTTTGTGGGCTTCGACGCCAACGGCGACGGCTTCCCGCTGAACGACCGCGTGGGCCTCGAGCCCCGCAACACCTTCCGCGGCGACAGCTACCAGACCGTGGACTTGCGCCTTTCCCGCACCTTCAACGTGACCGAGAAGGTGCACCTGCAGGGCATGGCAGAAGCCTTTAATGCCTTGAATAACGTCAACATCCGGTACTTCAACACAGTTTACGGAGCGCCCGACTTCATTCCCGCGGGGACACCGGGGACCTTCCTGGATGGCTCCCCCAATCCGGGCTACGGCACGCCGCGAGCCGTCTTCAACCCGCGCCAGATTCAGCTGGCCCTGCGGGTCACATTCTAACTAACACGACAAAGGAGCACCGGTAGAGACGTAATCAATTACGTCTCTACCGCAGGTCCCTAGTTCCGATCTGGGACCAACTCGCCCAATTCGGTCTGAAAATCCTCTTAGAACAAGCCCTCCTGGTCGCGTGGCGCACGTGTAACCTCAAGGCAGGCAGTGGCTTAGCTGCAGGCAGTAGTCTCTGGGCGGCTTGGTACGGCAGTTGCTTTCTCGATGGCTGTGGAGTCCGCCCATGGAGCTGCAAATCGTCTGGCGCAATCCCCAGCCCGTGCGCCACATTCAGCGCTGGGAATCAGTGGAAAAGGCTCCCGATCGACACGTTTACGTGGTTCAAGAATATGTGCTGGATACTGAGAATGGCGCAGGCTACTGGGCCACCGAATGTGAGCTGCAGGTTATCCGCGGCGGCAGCGCGGCTTAGGCACGTGCTCGGCAGTGCCAAACGCTTGTTCTAGATGCTAAGGGCGGGCTTAGTCGCTTCGGCCTGCTCGTGCGCGTGATAGCTTGATCGCACCAGCGGACCCGATTCCACGTGGCGGAAGCCGAAGCGCAGCGCTTCCTCTTTGAGGTGCAGGAACTCGTCCGGGGTGTAGAAGCGGGCGATAGGCAGGTGATCGCGGGAAGGCCGCAGATACTGGCCCACCGTCAGCAGGTCTACGCCGCGCGCGGCCAAGTCGCGAAAAACCTCGACCAGTTCGGACATTTCTTCGCCCAGGCCGACCATCACTCCCGACTTGGTGACCATCCCCGGGGAAAACTTCTTGGCGTTCTCCAGCAGCTTCAAGGTGCGCTGGTAGCGCGCCCCAGAACGGACTGCGCGGTACAACCGGGGCACGGTTTCCGTGTTGTGGTTCAGCACGTCGGGCCGGGCATCGAGAACCACCTTCAGCGCTTCGTCCAGGCCCTGAAAATCGGGAATCAATACTTCCACCCGGCATTCCGGGGTGAGCTTGCGGATCTCTTCGATGGTTTGGGCAAAGATGCGCGCCCCGCCCAGGTTGTCATCGTCGCGATTCACGCTGGTCACCACGGCGTGCTTCAGCCCCAGGGTGGCAACCGCCTCGGCCACGCGTCGCGGTTCATCCCAATCCAGCGGACCAGGTTTGCCCTTGGGCACGGCGCAGAAGCCGCAGCGCCGCGTGCAGTTGTCGCCCAGCAGCATGAAAGTGGCGGTGCGGTGGTTCCAGCACTCGCCGATGTTAGGGCACTGCGCCGACTCGCACACTGTGTGTAGGCCGAGGCCCCGGGCCAAGCCCTTAAGATTGTGATAGTTATCCCCGACTGGGGCCCGGGCGCGCAGCCATTGCGGCTTAGGCTGTGGCCGCGGTGGCGCCAGGCTGATCTGAACCAGTTCGGAAGAAGACCCCATGCGAAGTTCTATTTTACACTTCACCTTCGCGCCGGCGTTCCCGCGGCCGTCCTGAGGTCGTCCCTAAGCATATCTCTCGCACGCGTGTCTCTAAAGAGTGTGCAGGTACCCCATCAAGTCCCTGATCTGCTGTGGCGTGAGCACGTTGCCGAAGGACGGCATCTTGCTTTTTCCATATCGCACGACCTCCGTCACACGGTCGTCATTGGCGGGCAAACCGCTGCGCAGATACTGCTTCTTGAACATATGTTGCAGGCTCGGTCCCTGCAAATCGCTGGAGGAATAGGCTTCGTGGCAGCGGGCGCAATAATAGTCAAACACGCGGCGTCCGGCGGCCTGCTGGGGGTTGAGTCCCAGTTCAGCATCGCTCTTGCGTCGCTGCGCCTCGCAGCCGGCGAGCAAACTTAGGATGAGGGCCGAGGAGCAGAGGAGGAGTACGGTTCTCAATGGGGCACCCGGGAAACGTACAATAATAGAGCAAAGCCCATGCCGGTCGCAGTCAAACGCGTTTACGAGAAGCCGGTGCGCGCCGATGGCGCCCGCGTGCTGGTGGACCGCCTGTGGCCGCGCGGCGTGCGCAAGGAAGCTGTGCACACCTGGCTGAAGGACCTTGCGCCTTCCGACGAGTTGCGGCGCTGGTTTCATGCCCGCCCGCAGAGCTGGGACATGTTTCGCCGCCGCTACCTCAAGGAACTGGCGCGCCCCCAGGCAGCCGAAGCTTTGGAAGAGCTCTACCGCCTGGCCGCCAGGCGCAGCCGGCTCACGCTGCTGTTCGCCTCGCGCAATCTCGAACACAATAACGCGGTGGTGCTGAAGCAGTTGCTGGACGGCATGCGCAAGCCGCCCACCGGCACAGGCGCGGCGGCCGCGGCCATGGCAGGGCGGCAGCGGGCGCGGGCGCGGCGGCCGCAATGATTCTTCATCCTCTGGGCGCGGCGTCCTCCGCCTCTTCTCAAATCATTCCCGCCTGGAATGCGGTGGCCGCCAGCCAAAAAGTAAATGCGTCCACCTGGTGGCTGATCGCGCAACCCGATCATGCCGCGCTGGCGGGGGACCTTGCCGCGCAGTTCGACACACCCGAGTTCCCGCGCCTCCAGGATGACAGAGTGCGCGCCATTTCTTTGCATGATGCCGGCTGGGCCAAGTATGACGGCGGCGGGCTCGCCGGGGGCGAAAAAGGCAATGCTCCTCAGCCACCGCATGACCCCGACAGGCGTCCGCTTTCGTTTTTACAGGCTCCGGTGACGATGTTCGTGGAAGCCTGGATTGCTTCCATCCAATGCGCGGAGGAGAGGGCCGGCGCCATCGGCGGGCTCATGGTCAGTGGCCATTTCCGGCGCCTCGCCGAACACCGGCTGAATTCGGTTGAAGATTCGCTTGAGGACGCAACCCGCATACATGCGTTCGCAGACAACGAAGCCAGGGAGGATGCGGCGCGTCTTAGCCGGCAGTCGCGTTCGTGGTCCGAGGTGGAAGACCTGGTGGACTTGTTGCAGTTCTGCGACCTGCTCTCGCTGTATCTATGCTGCGGGTCGCGCGCTTCCGTCCAATTTCCGCAAGCGATTGGCGCGCATTCTGTCGTATTGCACCGCGACGGGGAACTGTGCCGGCTCGACCCCTCGCCTTTTCGCGAAGAAATCAGCCTGGGCGTGCCCGCGCGCCGCGAGCCTGCTTCCGACACCGAGCCCAATGCATGCGTGTTGCCGTTCTTACTCAGGTAGGTTCTGAATCACAAACAAAGACCCGGCAGAGACGTTGCTCGCGACGTCACACACACGCGCATAGAGAGACGTAACAATTTACCGGCGTGCGCTACTGCTGCATCACCGCCAGCACAATCTGGTCAATGGTGTTCAGGGCTTCGCGGTCGGGAAGATGATGGTTATTGGTGAGGATGGAGAATACGATCTTTTCGCCTTTGGGGGTGGTGGCGTAGCCGGAGAGTGCGTTTACATGATTTAAGGAGCCAGTCTTGCCCTGCACATGGCCCATCGCCGGCGTTCCTTTAAGGCGGTCGGCCAGCGAGCCATCCACGCCCGCCACCGGCAGCGTGCCTTCAAAGAGCAGCGCCCAGGGCTGATTGGAGGCGTACTGCAGCAATTGCACGATGGCGTGTGGCGTGACCAGGTTTTCGCGGGAGAGCCCGGAGCCATCATAGAACACGAACTCGTCCGGGCTGATGCCCACCTGCTGCGTCAGAAAA
>DATJFA010000631.1:0-6010 GCA_035496015.1 Terriglobales bacterium
TCTGCTACGCCCGAAATCACGGAGTAGGACCCATCTTTGCTGGTCGCAATAGATCTGAACTCCTCAACCTTGAACACGAGCCAGCGGCCCTTCTGACCTGCAGGAAGAAATTTGCAGGCTTCCGCCTCACAAGTCCGCTTGACCCGATAGATGTTGATCGTGACAGGTTCGCTGGATACGTTCTTGTATTCGACCGAGATTTTGCCGGATACGGGCTCATATTTCTTCGAAGCGCCCAGAGGCGTCGCAATCGAGTAGTGGATGGCGCTAGTCAGGTCCGTGGCCTGAACACAGTTCGTGGTGCAGCGCCTGGCCTGAACGGCCAACCAGCCGATCTCCACTGGTGTGGTCGCCTGAACCGTGATGGTGTGCGCCTCTCCGGGTTTCAGGACAACTCCGGATGCAATCGGAATGTGCGTAACCGCCGCGTGAGCGACACCAGCGCACAAGACAACAAACAGCAGCAAGGGACGGCTCATGCTGGCAACGGAGGGGGCAGGACAAAACGATGCTGAGCGCCCTCGCATGCGAGCAACGGACAGCGACGATATGAGTAGGAGGTTCATTGGCTGTCGTGAGTTACCGGATACCAGCGCCCATCATTGGAGCTGTACCAGTTCCGCCATGCGGCGGCGTCGTGCGGAATGTTCTGCCCCGTGATGTCTCGCAGCGCCTGGAAAACCCACAGGCGGGTTTGCCCATCCAGCGCCGGATCATCGGCAAAGTCAAGCAGCTTAGGAACGGCTGTTCGGCGCTGCTTTTCGCTCAGCATGCCTGATTGCGCCAGCGCGCAAGCCGCGCGCTCGCGGATCATGGGCGAGGGATCATCGTGCAACACCCCCAGCAGCGGTGCAATGGTTTCATCTGTGCCCAGATAGGAAAGACCCTCTACCGCCCAATAGCGAACGTTCACATTGGGGTCGCGAACGGAAGCCAACAGAATTTGCCCCGCTCGCTGCGGCTCAAGGCCGCGGCCACCCAGCAGCCCGATATCCCACAACGCATTGGCCCGCGGCCCTTGCTCCCCCGTATAGGCATCCGGCTCCAGCCGGTCCACCGTGGCGGATGTCTTTTCCAGATTGCGCGCCGCCAGGTCCACCTCGATGGCCGCCGCCCGCACCCGTAAGTCGTCGGAGTTAAGCGCGGTGACAAACAGGTTATTCAGGCGGCCATCCATCTTCAGCTTGCCTCGCCACTGCTGCACGCGCGCGACGATCTGATCGTTGGCGCCCTTGTAGTGATTGATGGAGCGCTCCAGCAACAGCATGGCCTGCGCTTGCGGGCTCATGCGGTCCAGTTGCTCGATCTCATGCTCGGAGAGAACGCTGGCTGAGGCCGGCACCGGCTTGCCCAGCAGACTGAGGAATTGCGCCACCTGCTGCCAGGCCGCGTGCGCGGCGGGCGTCGCTAAGGCGAGCGCCAGGAACGCCGCCACGACCACCAGCCACACCACTCGCCAGGACGATTTGCCTGGTTCGATCGGCGCTGGAGACGATGAGTTCAGGTTCGCTCCAGCCGGGCCCGCGTTGGACGGCGTGTCCATTGCACAAGTCTAGACCGCCACCCAGCTCTTTCCCTACGTCACTGCCGTAACCCCCCGGCTGCAAACCATAACAAATGTTGAGGGGCAGGCGCGTTTTGCGCTTCGGCTGCTGCCGGCCCATTGTCACAGCCAGCCTTGACCCAGGCCACCACAGGTCAGTGATGCCGGTCACAGACACGGCGTGACACCATGCTGCATAACATCACACCAAGCCGTGACTAATCTGGGCCTGCGCATGTCCAGGCGGTACCGCTGCCGCCGGACACGCCGGAAGGAGGCCGCGTCATGCTCCGGCGCACAGATGTGATTGGATTTGCGGGCCTCGCAATGCTGTTGACGGGAGCCGTCCTGTTTCTGACCGGCTCGGAAGGCGAATTGACCTGGGTCTACTGGATGACCGGAACCTGCGTCTGGTTTGCGGGTTTCGGGGTGTTGCTGGGATGGCTCATCTGGCGCGCGGGAACATTTTCCGAGCGCCCGGCGGCCAAACCCGCGGGAGGACGCAAAAACTAGGCGAGGACTATGCACTCTGGACAACCAATGGAAGTCGCGTCGCCGGCGCGGCGGCGCTTCCTGGGCATGCTCCTGGGAGGCGGGCTGTTTGCCTCAGCTTTGTCGTTCATCTATCCCGTGCTGCGCTACCTGGTGCCGCCACGCCTCACCGACATGGGCGGCGACACGGTGGTGGCCGGCAAAGTGGGTGAACTGCGGCCAAACAACGGCAAGATATTCCGCTTCGGCAGCCGCCCCGGGCTTCTCATGCTGGGCTCCGATGGCCAGTACCGCGCGCTATCCGCCACCTGCACGCACCTGAGCTGTACCGTCCAATACCGCGGCGACCTGCGCCAGGTGTGGTGCGCCTGCCATAACGGCATGTACGACCTGGCCGGGCGCAATCTGTCGGGCCCGCCGCCCCGGCCATTGGAGCAGTACGACGTGCACGTCCGCGGCGACGAAATCATCGTCAGCCGCCGGCGGGAGGCATGATGGCACTTCTGACCAGGGTGCGGGGCTGGCTGGATGAACGCTTCGGCTGGGATGAACTGCTGGCTCCCCTCCGCCATAAGACCGTTCCCATTCACCGTTATTCCTACTGGTATTTTCTGGGCGGAATCACCCTTTTTCTTTTCGGCGTGCAAGTATGCACGGGCATTCTTCTTTTGCTTTACTACCGCCCCAGCGCCAACGAAGCTTTCGAAAGCGTGCAGTACCTGATGACCCAGGTGCAGTTCGGCTGGCTGGTGCGCTCGGTGCACTCCTGGGCCGCCAACCTGATGATCTTCACCGCCTTTCTGCACATGTTCAGCGTGGTCTTTCTGCGCGCCTACCGCAAGCCGCGGGAACTGACCTGGATAAGCGGCATGCTGCTGCTGTTCCTGGCCATGGGCTTCGGCTTCAGCGGCTACCTGCTGCCCTGGAACACGCTGGCCTTTTTCGCCACCAAGGTGGGGACTGACATTGCCGGCCAGGTGCCCTTCGTCGGCCACCGCCTGATGATTTTTCTGCGCGGCGGCGAAGAGGTGACCGGGGCCACGCTGAGCCGCTTCTTCGGCTTTCACGTGGCCGTGCTGCCCGGCCTGACCACCCTGTTGGTAGGCATCCACCTGTTGCTGATTCAGCGCTTCGGCATCAGCGTGCCGGCGCGCCTCGAGCCGGAGTGGCGCGCCCTGCCGCCGGAAAAGCGCGAGATGCGCTTCTTCCCCAACTTCCTGTTGCGCGAACTGATGGCCTGGTACATCGCGCTGGGCGTGCTAGGGGCGCTGGCGGCGTTTTCGCCCTGGGGCCTGGGCACCAAGGCTGATCCCTTTGCCCCCGCTCCCGCCGGCATCAAGCCGGAGTGGTACTTCCTGTTCATGTTCCAGACTTTGAAAATGATTCCCGCCAAGCTGGCTGGGCTGGATGGAGAAGTGGTGGGCATCCTGACATTTTCCCTGGCCGGGCTCATTTGGGTGCTGGTGCCGTTTCTAGACGGCACTAAACGCACGCAGCGTCTAGTGACGGGAGCGGCCATGTTCGTGGTGGCCTACATGGGAGCCATGACGGCATATGGTTATGTGGCGAAATAAGAGCCTGGGCGCCGTATTAGTGTTCGCAACCGCGGTTGCGCTGGCGCAGGCGCAGCAGCCCAACAGCTGCGTAGATTGCCATTCCGCGCTGGAGGGCGAACTGCACGTCACCCAGGAGCAGTTCACGCAGGATATTCACGCGCAAAAGGGATTGACGTGTGCCAGCTGTCACGGCGGCGATCCCAGCAAAACCGACGACAGCGCCATGAGCAAGGCCGCCGGCTTCAAAGGCAAGATTGAGCGCGCGGCCGTGCCCAAACTGTGCGGCTCCTGCCACTCCGATCCCGGCTTCATGCGCCAATACAATCCGTCCCTGCGAACCGACCAGTTGGGCCAGTATCAGACCAGCGTGCACGGCAAGCGGCTGGCGGCAGGCGACAGCAAGGTGGCCGTCTGCACCGACTGCCACGGCGTACATGATCTGCGCCCGGCCAGCGACACGCGCTCCAAAGTTCATCCTCTGAATATCGCCACCACCTGCTCACGCTGCCACGCCGATGCGCAGTACATGGCGGCTTACAAGATTCCCACCAACCAGTTCGCGGCTTATAAGACCAGCGTGCACCACGCGGCGCTGACCGAGCGCGGCGACCTGAGCGCACCCACCTGCACCACCTGCCACGGCAATCATGGCGCCACGCCACCGGGGGTGGGCAACGTGGCCAATGTCTGCTCCACCTGCCACGTCTTCCAGGCGCAACTCTTCGATGCCAGCCCGCACCAGGCGGCCTTCGCCTCCGCCGGCCTGCCGGGCTGCGTCACCTGCCACAGCAATCACGGCATCGCCCAGCCCAGCGACGCCATGCTGGGCACGAGCGGGCAGTCGGTTTGCACCAACTGCCACACTCAAGGCGATGCCGGCTATAAGGCCGCGGGCGATATGCAGCAGCAGATCGGCGGCCTGGAAGCTTCCATCACGCGTTCGGACCGCATTCTTGGTGTGGCCGAATCCTCCGGCATGGAAGTGAGCCAGGCGCGTTTGGAACTGGACCAGGCGCGCGACGCGCTGACCAAGGCACGCGTGAGCGTACACACTTTCGCAGCCACGCCGGTTCGCGCCGATGTAGATTCTGGCCTGAAGATCACCGGTAAGACCTACGGCGAAGGCCAGGCTGCCTTGCGCGAGCGCGACTACCGCCGCACCGGCCTGGGCATGTCGCTGGTGGCCATCGTGTTCGTGGTGGTGGCCCTGCGGCTGTATATAAGGGAGGTTGAGAAGAATGGGAAGAATCAGTAGCTGGTGGCTGGTAGTTCGTGGCCTGTGCCGACCCACTGCCAACTACTAACTACCAGCTACTTTGCCGCCTCTCTCAGCAGATTTCTTCGTGGACTCCCCTCCACCTCTCCTCTTGCCTTGCTCACATGGCCCTGTGATACACTTCCGGCCCAACAAGCAACTCAGGTTTTTGCGCTTACAACCTGGAATCCTAGCAAGGAAATTTCTCGAACCCGGGAGGCAAGGGGATGGGCCTGGCACTTCTGCTGATTATCTGGCTAATCACCTTTCTCAGTTCCTACTTCTTCGTAGCTCACGCCTGGTGGCCACACGCAATCTCAGCAAGCGCTCCATACATTGACCACCAGTGGCACTTGACCTTCATTGCCATGGGGGTGGTGTTCATCGCCGCCCAGGGGGCGCTGGGGCTGGTGGTATTTCGCTATCGCGACCGTGGCGATGGGGCCAAGGCCAGCTACTCGCACGGCAACAACACCTTGGAAATCACCTGGACGGTGCTGACGGCCATCCTTTTCCTGGGGTTAAACGTGCTGGGCAGCCCGGTCTGGGCGGCGGAACGTTTTCATGCCGCTGACCAGGGCGCGATGAAAGTGGAGGTCACCGGCCTGCAGTTTGCCTGGTACTTCCGCTATCCCGGCGCGGACGGCAAGTTCGGCACTACCCGGCCGGAACTGGAAGATGCTTCCCTCGGCGGCCTGAGCGCCCTGGGCGTGGACCAGAACGACCCGGCCTCCAAGGACGATGTGGTCAGCGGCGTACTAATGCTGCCGGTGAACCGCGAGGTGGACCTCACCCTGCGGGCGCAGGACGTGATTCACAGTTTCTTTGTTCCTGCCATGCGCTTCAAGCAGGACGCGGTGCCCGGGCTGATGATCCACATGCACTTCCGCCCGGAGCAGACCGGCGACTATGAAATTGCCTGCGCCGAACTGTGCGGCCTGGGACACTACAAGATGCACGGCATCATGCGCGTGGTAAGCGAACCGGATTTCGAAAAATGGCTGGAGCAACGGGAGGCGGATAAGCAATGACACAGTCACAGGGCCCAGCAGGCGCGGCACCCGCCGCGGTTCACGGACACGCCCCCAGCGGCTTCATCCGTAAATACGTCTTCAGTCTTGATCACAAAGTCATTGGCATCCAGTACTACTTTTTGGCGCTGAC
>DATJFA010000632.1:0-2918 GCA_035496015.1 Terriglobales bacterium
AGCTGATTGCTTGCTGGCTGAATGCTGACTGCTACTCCACGCACACCTCAAAGTTCGTCCCTTCCCAGCGCTTATCCTCGGTCCAATAGAAGGTAAACACCACGCGGGCGCCGGCCGGCAGCTTATCGGTGGGCAGGTCCACAAAATGCAGCCCGACTCCGGTGTCGTGCGAGCTGCTGTCCTGCGCGGTGTGCCAGGCGTCCATACTCCAATGCACTGTAGCCGGCGCGAGGAGCTGCAGGCGCAGGGTCTTGCCCGGCGGCATGCTGCGCACTTTGTGATTGAAACTCCAGATGAATACCGCGCAAGTCTGCTTTTCCACCACGTAACGCTGGTAGGTCTGCGGCGGCTGGTCGAAAACTTTGCCGTCGCGCAAGGAACGCCGCAGCTTCAGGTATTCCGCATGGGCCCACACTAAAGGCCGCGCCGAGCCTGACGGACGCCCGAAGAAGAGCTCCAGCGGGGTGATATCTGGAGCGTCCCACACCTGCTCGGGAATCAACCCGCTCTCATCGGCGGATTTTTCCATGGTGTGCAGCAGGGCTTCGGCGGCCGCCCGCCTACCCGCCGCCAGTTCGTAATGCGCGCGCTCGCCGGTAAGCAGCGGCCAGGCCCGGCCCACTCCCGTGCCGTCGAAGGGAGAGCCGTCATCGTGTTCGCCGTAACCGTCGTCGTTATAGCGATGCCACGACGGACCTTGCGGCAGATCCACTTTGAGCAGGGCGTCAATGGCCTTCACGGTGGAAAGGATGCGCGGGTCATCAGGCGCGCGCAAGCCAAAACGCACCAGCGCCAGCGCATCCGGGCTCACAATGTTGGCCGCAGGTTCCAGTGTGTCCGCCGGTGGCCGGTTCTTGATGGGAACGTAACCCTGCAAAGGCGAAGCGCACTCGGGCTCGGCCTCATCCGGCGGAGCAATGCGCACGTAGTAGCCGTCAATGTTGAGCTTGCGTGCCAGCGGCCCGCCAACCTCGTAAATCCAGCGCTCGATGCTCGCATTCCAACTGTCGGCGGTTTCACGCAGGAGAACCGCCAGCTCGGCCTCGCTATGGAGTTCCGCCAGTTCGGCCGCCACCAGCAGGGCGGCAATTTCCGCCGCCAATGTAAAAGGCGAGTAGCCGGGGTCTTCCTCCCAGCGATCCTGCTGCGTTACCGGTCCGTTGCGCACTACGAAGCCGGCAGCCCGCCGCACCATGGGCCAGAATCCGCTCAACTGTCCCTCGCTCAGGGCGCCCTCGCGCCGCAACAGGTCCACCAGCAGGATGGGCAATGCCGTCTCATCCATCTGAATGCCCTGCCAGTAGGCGGTGCCATCCAGCCACATGTTCTGCGGCCAATGACCGTCGGCTTCCTGCGTCACTCGCAGGTAGCCCAGCACCCGCACGGCATCTTCCCTGGCTTCAAACGCCAGCAGGCCGCCCGCGGTTTCCACCAGATCGCGCGGCCACACCAGGTGATAGCCGCCCAGGTCCTCATCGCCTTTGGCGAAGCCCCACGGAATCGAAAGGCTTGCGATAATGCCGCCCGGAAAACTTTTTTCTTCGTGCGTCCGCAGCACGCACGCGCTGATGCGGAACATGTCGCGATTGCCGTCGCTGTCGGGCGGGTCCACGCGCTCCAGCCACTCCTGCCAGCCCTGGATGTATTCCTGGCGGGCGGTATCGAACCCCTCCAGCAGGCTCGCCACAGCATGACTGCCGGCCTCGGTGGGGGTCTGCCCGAAGCCCAGGAAGAGCACGAACTCGCCGCCGCACCCGGCCACGTCCACCTCGCCCGTGAGCGCGACGTTGCCGTTCTCGGCCCGCGGGTACTCCCAAGTCATCTCATAATTGCTGGCCAGGTCTTGCCAGCCGTCGGAGGTGCCCACATAACCGGCCGAACGTTTCAGCCAGTTAGTGGAGGAGGCCAGCCCCAGGGCGTACCCGCCGCGCGAGGCATAGAGCATCGGCGTGCCCTTGTAGTCCCCGATGAAACCGGTATTGCCATACCCGAAGTTGGCCACGTGCGGCGCCAGCAGCACGTAAACGTGATAATCAGCCAGCTTGCCCTGCAGCGGCTGAAAACGTATTTTCTGCAGGCACACATGGCGGCAGGGGTCGGTACAGATTTCCTTCTCGATGCGGTAGCGGCCATCCATCGCCGTATTAACCAGCCGGTAGGCGGGTACACCCGGCGCCAGGTAGTTGACCACGGAGGCGGCATGGCGCTTTTCCTCGGAGAAGTAGAAGCGGCCGTCGGTGATTATCAGCCCCAGGTCGCGAGTGCAGGCAATATCCACCCGCGGAAAGTAAATTTCGTTCAGAATGCCGTGGCTGAGCGTGAACCACACTCGGCTGGAAGGGCTGAGCGCAGTGCCTACCCCGGATTTCGCGCTGGAAGTCCAGCGCGGCGGTATGCCCGGCCATCCAGGCGGATTGCTGGAACTGGAGTCGCTCATCGTTTCCTTAATAAAATTCGAAACTGCATTCTAATACCAGGGTCCTCACACGCCCTGTAACCGGAGCGCAACCCATGCGCACTGCTCATCCGTTACAATAAACGGCCACCTCCGAGGAAAGGCAGAGCAACTTGAAGCGTTCACTTCTGCTTGTGCTACTGATGATTTCGCTGGCCCTGGGCTACCAGAAAAAAATTTCCCAGCAACAGATAATTCCTCTCCCCAGCAGCAAGCGCCTGCTGGCGCCTCCGGGAAATCCGCAGCCAACCAATGGGCTGCCGGTGGCCGCGGTGCTCGACCCGAGCGGCCGCTACCTGGCTCTGCTCAACGCCGGCTTCGGCACGGCAGAATCTCACTACCGACAATCAATTGCTGTACTCGATCTGCAGAATAATCAGCTTAGGGATTTTCCTGATCCCCGGCTCGGGCCGCACTCCCGCCAGGCTATGTTCCTGGGCCTCGCTTTCAGCCCCGATGGCAA
>DATJFA010000633.1:0-9741 GCA_035496015.1 Terriglobales bacterium
ACCATCAAGTTCCGCGAAGCCATGGGCTGGAGCATCATGTGGATCTCCCTGGCTGCTGGTTTCGCGGTGCTGGTTTATTTTTGGCGCGGGCGCACCCCCGCGCTGGAGTTCACCACCGGCTACCTGATCGAGCTCTCCCTCAGCGTTGATAATCTGTTCGTCTTCCTGCTGATTTTCCGCTATTTCCGCGTTTCCAGCTGGCAGCAGCACAAGGTGCTTTTCTGGGGCATACTGGGCGCGCTCATCATGCGCGGCGTCTTCATCGTGGTGGGCGTGGGCCTGATTCGCCGCTTCGATTGGATCATCTACTTGTTTGGCGCTTTCCTGGTTTACACGGGGGCCAAGCTCTTTCGCAGCAAGGAAATGGAAGTGCATCCTTCCGAAAACCGGGTGGTGCGCCTCTTTCGGCGATGGATGCCGGTGACCCCCGATTTCGTGGGCAGCAAGAATTTGGCGCGTGAGACCGGGCTCTACGCTACCCCGTTGCTGGTTGTGCTGCTGGTAGTAGAAACCACCGACATCCTATTCGCCGCCGATTCCATCCCCGCCATCTTGGCCATTACCATTGATACCTTCATCGTCTACACCTCGAATGTCTTCGCCATCCTCGGGCTGCGTTCCATGTACTTTGCCCTGGCCGGCATGATGGAAGCCTTTCACTACCTGCACTATGGCCTGGCGCTCATCCTGATGTTTATCGGCGCCAAGATGCTGCTCTCGCATTACTACCGCATTCCCACCGAAGCCGCTCTGGCCGTGGTGGGCGCGGTGCTGGCGGCCTCCGTTTTGGCCTCAGTGCTTCATCCACAGAAGAAGCCGGCGTGATCCCAAACCCAAACCGCTGAGGACGCAAAGGACGCGGAGCCATTTTGGAATTCTTTTGCCGCATTACGGCTATGGGCGTAAGCAGCACTCAAGTCCAAAGAAGCAGCTTGATGACCCAGATTCCTCTGCGTCCTCAGTGTCCTCTGTGGTTTTCATTTGATTTTCAACAACAAAACAAAACCCAGCACTTGGCCGGAGTGCTGGGTCATTGAGTGATGAGCCGCTTACTGCTTGGGAGCGGCTCCGGACTTGTTGCTGCAGGTGGTCGAAACCCGGAAAATGTTCTTGACCGTGATGCTGGGCTGTCCCGCGCTTGAAGCGCCGCCCGATGTGCTCGAGCCGCCGCTGGAAGTGGTTCCTTCTACCCGAACCTCTTCCCCGACGTGCGGCTTCAGGGCGTTGCCATCGGCGCCCTGGGGAAGCTGGAGCATGTAGCTGGTGCCACCCTTGTCGGTGACGGTGTAGTTGTTTCCCGAATTACCGAGGCACCCTTGCACCATATTTTGGCCGGCGGCAGACTGCGCGCCTTGGCCGCTGCTTGGGGGAGTTTGCGAGTTGGGAGCCTGGCTCGCCGTTCCCTGACTCGTGCTCGGAGAACTCTGCGAACTGGGAGCTTGCTGCGCGCAAACCCACGCCGAAAGCGCCAGCAGGACCGTGGTTAACAACAATGTCTTACGCATTCAGAGAAACCTCCATGGAGATTCGAACATGGCGCGTAGAGCACTTAGAGGTTCACTGCCAGCCCGGGTTTGCCCCAGGTGGGGGGAAATCTTCTCTGGCCGGCCCTGATGCACCAGGAACTCTGTTTCTGCCGGCGGGTGCTACATAAACAGCTGAGTTAGCCCGCGATGTGGCAGCAATTCCGTGACATGGCGCCGCTTACGCTATCATTGTTAGGTGGCAAAGGTACCTGTCTCCATCCCGCCCCAGCCCTACGACGTGATTATTGAAGCCGGCCTGCTGGGCCGCGCCGGCTCAATCCTGCGCGACATTTTGTCGCCCAGTGCGCGCTTTTTCGTTGTCACCGTGCCCACCGTGCGCAAGGCCTGGTCGGAACCGCTGATGAAGTCGCTGGCCGAATCCGGCCTGCAGGCACAAGTGGTGGAGATGGCGGAGGGCGAATCGCACAAGACGTTCTCCACCGTGGAACACCTGGCCCGTAAGCTGGTGAGCCTGGGCGCTGACCGGCAATCGGTCATCCTCGCCTTTGGCGGGGGATTGGTGGGCGACCTGGCCGGCTTTCTCGCCTCCATTTACATGCGGGGCATTGACTATGTGCAGATTCCCACCACGCTGCTGGCGCAAGTGGATGCTTCAGTGGGCGGCAAAACGGGCGTCAACCTGCGCGACGGCAAGAACCTGATCGGCCGTTTTCACCAGCCACGCGCCGTCCTCACCGACCCCAGCGTGCTCAGCACCTTGCCGGAGCGCGAATTCCGTTCCGGCCTTTACGAGGCGCTGAAGTGCGGTGTGATCAGCAACGCGGAAATTTTCGCCCGCCTTGAAGAAAGCCGCGACCCCATCCTGCAGCGCGATATTGCCGCGCTGGAGTGGCTGATCACGGAAACGGTAAGGGTGAAGGCCGCCATCGTTGCCCAGGACGAAAAGGAAGGCGACTTGCGGCGCGTGCTTAACTTCGGCCACACCATCGGCCACGCGCTCGAAGCCGAGACCGGCTACAAGCACTTTCTGCACGGGGAAGCGGTGGCTTGGGGCATGGTGGCTTCCGCCATGATTGCGGCCGCCATGCAGAAGACCGACTCCGACACAGCCCGCCGCATCATTTCCACTGTGCTGGCCCTGGCCACGCTGCCCCGCGTGGAACCGCGCGGCAAGCGCGTCTTCCGCCGCCTGAAAAACGATAAGAAGACCATGAACGGCGTGGTTCACTTCGTGCTCCCCACCCGCATCGGGGCGGCCGAAATTGTCAGCGAGGTGCCCGACGGCGCCGTGGTGCAGGCCATCGAAGAATTGCGCTATCTTTCCCGCGCCTGAACCAGCCTTGGCCCAAACCACAAAACCCGCGGTCACGGGCGCAGCTCCGGAGGGCGCTCGCGATGCGCAGACCGCGGCCGCGGCCGTGCGCGAAATGTTCAGCTCCATCGCGCCCCGCTACGACCTGCTCAACCATCTGCTTTCCTTCAATGTGGACCGCCTGTGGTGGCGGCGCACGGCCCGCACTTTCGCGCACATTTTGGTTCGCAGTGACGCCCGCGTGCTCGACCTGTGCTGCGGTACCGGCGACATGGCCTTTGCTTTGCGCCGGCACGCAGGCCGGGCCCGGCCGCTGATTCTGGGCGCTGACTTTTCCCATCCCATGCTGCAGCGGGCAGCCCAAAAATCGGCAGGCACGCCGCTCTGCTGGGTGGAAGCCGACGCCCTGCGCCTGCCTCTGCCCGACGCTTCGCTGGACCTTGTGACCGCGGCGTTCGGCTTTCGTAACTTAGCCGACTATGATGCCGGCTTGCGGGAGATTGCGCGCGTGCTGCGGCCAGGAGGCGAGGCGGGCATTCTCGACTTTGGGGAGCCGGGCGGCGTCATCGGCTCTGTCTACCGGCTCTACTTCCGTCACATACTGCCTAAGGTCGGAACCGTCATCTCAGGAGTGAAGGGACCGTACCGGTACTTGCCGGCTTCGGTGGAGCGTTTTCCCACGCCTGGGGAGATGCTGGAGCGCATGCGCGCCGCCGGCTTTAGCGAAGCTTCCTGGACGTCCTACACTTTCGGCATCGCCGGGCTGTATCGCGCCAGGAAGTAGGGAAAACGTAGCGCCGGCGTCCCGCCGGCTGTCCTGAGGGCATCCTGCCCTCAGCTTCCGGACATTGCGTTTTGGCGCGGGCGCCCCGCCCGCGAATCGCCTTCCGCAGGAAGGCGTCATGCTGAACCGCTTCAGCGGTGAAGCATCTCGCGTGCACTGCCACTGTTTTTTAATTAGGAGTGAAAAGTTTGATGTCGCACCCTGAGTCCGATTCGAAGAACCTGAAGCAGCTTCGCTTCCTGTTTCAGCTTGCCGAGCGGGCAGGTTGGGTTCCGGGCCCCACCTTCATCTCAGTTCGGAAGCTGTCTTCCAGCGCCTGCTCGATGGTGAACTGTATCACCTGCTCATATTCGCTGCCCAGAAAAGAGCGCAGCTGGGAGGTGTCCATGGTGTAGCTGCCGGTCATGTACGGCACCACTTCCGGCGGAATTCCCGAGATATTCAATCTCCACAGCGCGCGCAAAACCGCGCCAAACAGCAGGCGGCTGGGCACCGGCAGGAAGCGGTTGCCCGACCGCCGAATGCATTCGCCCACCGCCAGCGGCTCGCCGCGGCCGGCCACATTCAGAATGGTTAATTGCGGGTCGCGCGCTGTACGTCGCAAAATGTGAGCGATCAGCCGCGCCACGTCGTCCACGTGCACGAACTGGAACGGGTTCTCGCGGTAACGCCGCCCCAGCGGCAGCATGCAGGGGAGGCGCCGGCCCTTCTCCCGCCAATGTGCCGCCCGCGCGCTGCTGCCGGTGGGCGTGCCCCGGAAAGCGCCCAGCAGATAGTTGTTGACGCTGGCGCCGGCGTAGATGTGCGGCCGCAGGATGTAGGTGCAGCAACCGTAGAGTTCGCGCGCCCGCTGCTGCGCCACCAGGTCCGATTCCCGCTTGTGAATGGCATAGGGCAAGGTGTGTCCGCCCAGGGGGAAGTCTTCCTTCACCTGCCCAGGCAAATCGGAACCATAAGCGGAAACGCTGCTGAGAAAAATGAACTTGCGAACCTGGTCGTGCTCCCGGTTCACCTCGGTAATGGCTTCCATCACCCGCGCCGTGCCGGCCACGTTGATCTGCCACATGCGTTCCACTTCGATAACGCCGGTGCGCACCGGGTCAATCACAAACGCCAGGTGGACCACCGACGTGGCGTCAGTGGCGCGCAGCAATTCGATCAACTGCACCGTGCTGGCTTCTCTGCCCAGATCAACGGCGGCAAAGCGGGCCAGACCGCCGGAGGCGGGCGGTTTCATGTCCACGCCCGCAACCGCAAAATCCGGCAACTGGGGAAGCAAACGCATCCCCAGATTGCCGGCGATGCCCGTGATCAGTACGGTGGGCCGTGCCTCAGGCATGGTTGAAGGCTACTTCTGAGGCGGTGTCCCCGGCTTTCCGGTTGGGGGCAGCTTAGGGGCTGCTGCTCCCCTGCGTTGCGGCGCCGGACCGGCGAAATAGGCCTGGTTCAGTTCCGGTTTCACCGCGCCGATCATGGCTTCCATCTGCTGGCGAAAGGTTTGCTGCTGCAGTTGGTTGCGAATTTCCCCTTTCGCCTGCTCCAAGGGCACCATCTGCTTGGAAACCACTTTGTAGATGTAATAGCCGCCAGGATCGTCCAGCAGTTCCGATACCTGTCCCGCCTGCAATTCGAACACCTTCTGGTGGTTGGTGGGCAGTCCTTCGCGCGTCAGCTTGCCCAGGTTGACGTTGGGCGACTGCGACTTGATGCCGGCAGCCTCGAACGCCTGCTGCTGCAGCTTCTGGAAGTCGCCGCCTCCGGCCGCGTCGGTGTGAATCTTTTCGGCCACCGCCTTCATGGCGGCCTCATCGGCGGCCGTATCCACCTTGGGCGGAGCCGTGGCGCCGGCTTCCGGGGCGTGCTGTTTTGATTTTGGAATGAAAATCCGCAGCAGCTCCACTTGCTGGAAGCGGCTGGGATTGTCCTGGTAATACTTGGTGACCTGCGCGTCGGAAATGTTGCCCGCCTTTTTCTGAATGCTGCGGGTCAGGTTCTGGGCCAGCAGCTGCAGGGTGGCAAAGCGCATCATCTCCTGGAACTGCGGTTCCTTGTCCAGCCCCATGGCCCGGGCTTTCTGGGCGAAAAGAAGCAGGCGGGGATAAGCTTCCGCCAGTTGCTTCTTGGTGGGCAGCGGCATCTGCGGGTTCAGAGCATCGGCCAGCTTCTCAAACTGCGCGCGCGTGATCACGGTCTTGCAGCCGGCCTGGCTGGCGGGCTTGGCTGCCGCTTTGGCCGTACCGGTCTTGCCGGCCGCGGCCGGCGACGGGCATAGTCCCTGGATAGTAATTACCGCGGCTGTGGGCGGAACCTGGCTGGAGGGCACCTTGGGCGCGGGTACTTCGTCGTCATCTTGCCGTGCGCCCTGTTGCGCAACGGCGGTCAGTTTTGCTCCCGGCCGCGCGGATGTGGCCGGCACCGCCTGGCCCAGCGCCAGCGGGGTCAACAACACCAGGCTCAGCCAACGATAATGCTTCACTTGAAACCTCCGGTGGAATGTCGTTCAGAAATCCTAGCATACAGGGTGGGCAGGCGCTGTGACGCGCCCGGCTGCGGAACCTAGCGCCCCGGCGGCAGCCACACCTCGGCGCCGCCGGAAACCGGCGAACTGAGCACGTGCGGCGTTATGACCACCATCAACTCGTCATCTTCCATCTGCTTGTTGTTGGAACCCATCACCTGGTTTACGCCCGGCAACTGCGCCAGGCCCGGGATGCCGCTCAGGCTCCTCTGGTCAGTGGTGGAAACCGAGCCCACCACCACGCCCGGCTCGCCATTTTCCAGCGTGATCATCCCTTTGTACTCGCGCTGGGCAATCACCGGCACCCCGTTGAAGCTCTGCCCCAGCAGGCTGCGCAACTGCATTTCCATATCCAGGGTCACGCTGGAGGTGCCGTGAATGGCGGGCTTGGCCTTGATCGTTAATCCCAGGTCCTCGTAGGAGAAAGAGGGAAATGGGGTCTGGAAAGAGCCGTTGGCAATCACCTTGGAGAGCGCCGGGCTGTTCAAAATCGGAGCAAAGCTGGCGTTGAGAATGGGATAGCGCTCGCCCACGCGCAGGGTAGCTGGATCAGATTGCGAAGCGTGCAGCATCACGTGCTGCAAGGTGCTCACCGAAGACTGATTGTCGGAAAACGCAGCGCTCACCTGGGGAATGGTCAGCCCCATCAGGGTCAGACCGCCGCCGAAGGTGGCGAAAGGTTGGGAAAAGATTCCGCCCGCCTGATTCTGCAGTTGCGCCAGCAGGCCCTGCAGCGCCTGGCTGTTGGCGGCGTTGATGCCGCCGCTGGCGATGAACTGGTTGATGAGCTGCTGGATGTTCTGCCCGCCCAAAAGGGCGAGCGCCCCCGCCGGAATGTTGAACATCTTGAACTGCAGCGGGATATTCAACCCCAGGGCGTGAGTCAGGTTGCTGCTCACCTGATAGAGCTTGATGTCGAGCAGTACCTCCGGCCGCTGCTCATCCAGGCCTTCGAGCAGGCGGGTGGCGGCTTCGAGCACCTCCAGGGGAGCGCGCACAGTAATGGTGGAGGTGGCCGGCTGCTGCGAGACAAAGCGTATCTCAAAGAGCACGCGCAGCAGGTTCACAACGTCGTTGAGCTGCTGCGGCGTGGAGGCATTAGGGATGTAAATGGTGCGCAGCGCCATGCGGTCGAACTGGCGATGGTTCTGCGGCGTGTCGGTTGCGACGATGATTTGTTTACCCGAAAGCGGCGCCCAGAGAGTGTGGGTGACGGCGCCCACCGCCTGCATCGCGGTAGCAAAATTCACGTTATCAATATCGAAACTGACCCGCCGCGACGCTACCGAGTCGTCAAGAGTGACGGTGATGCCATAGGCCGACGCCACCTGCGCGAGCAAGGTGCGCGAATCGCCGCGGAAGCGGAAGTCGCGCCTGCCGCTCTGGGGCTTGAGTTCGATAGTGCCGGCCTGGGCCAGCACGCGGGCGTGGCTGGTTGCGGCCTGGGGCGCCCACTCGCTCAGCACGTCGCGCAGGCGCTGCTGTGCGAACTGGTTGTCCGGGTCGAGGTTGAGCGCGCTGCGGAACTCAGCCAATGCCTTGGTTTGCTTGCCCGCCAGCATCTCCTGATTACCGCGCTGCAGGTGGTCATAGACCATCTGCTGGCGCGCCACTTCGCGCGTGGTCATGTACTCGGGGCGCGAGGGATCGAGGCCGGCGGCCTGCTCGAAGAGCTCGTAGGCCTCCTGGTCCTTGCCCGCCTCGCGCAGCTTGACCCCGCGCGCAAACGCCCGCTCCGCCGCTTTTCGCTCCTTGGCGGTGACCGGATGCCCCATTCCGCCCGGGGCGGGAGGGGTATCGCCGGCGTAGGCCGCCAGGCTGCAGGCCACAATGAAGCTGATCAGGATGCGCACGGTGTAACCTAGATTTTACCCGCCCAGAGCTGGTTTGGCTGCGCGAATCGCACCTTGAAGTTCAATAGCGGCAATGGCCATAGGTACAGTGTGCGGGCCGGAGTGCGGAGTCGGTTCATCAAGGCCAGCAGGTGCTGAAAACGAAGGTTTCAGAGGTTTCAATGTTTCAAATCAACACCCCGATCGCGCTTGAAGCTTTCGAAACCCTGAAACTTTGAAACCTTAAACTTCGAAACCTTAAAACTTTGAAACCTGAACCTCGAACCCGCCCCTCACAAATTGTCACTTCTTGCGTCCCCCCACCAGTTCACTGCAGCAGCCGACGCAGGCATCCGGCTTATGGACCAGAAGGTCCGCCACGGAAAAAATTCCCGTGGCCACTGCCAGGACCGGGCTGCCGATCTCGCGGGCGGCTTCAATATCGGACGGGGTATCGCCTACAAAGCACACCCGGGCGGTGGCGCCCAGCCGCTGCTTCGCCTGCTCCATGCCGTGGCGGAAGATATCCCGCCGCAGCTCCCGCTGATTACTGAACGAGCCGAAGGCGAAAAATTGCTTGATCCCCGCCGCCTGAAGCTTCATCCAGCCGATGGGTTCCAGATTGCCGGAAACCACGCCCAGCAGTTTGCCTGCCTGGCGCAATGCGCCCAGAAGTTCACGAATGGAAGGGCAGAGCTCGGGGGCCATGCCGCCGGCGTTGTCGGCCGCCGTGGCGCACATGCAATCAATCGCCGCCGGAAGCTTGCTTTCAAACTCGGAATCGGAGAGCCCAGCCCGCCGCGCCACCGCCCGCAGGATGCCCAGATCGGTGTTGCCGTGCACGGGCACGCCATCAATTTTCGAGTCTATGCCGTAGACCTCGCGCACGGCCGCGTGAAAGGCGTTGTAATGCACGCCATCGCGCGAGTTGAGCAGGGTGCCGTCAATGTCGAAAAGGTAGGCATCGGCCGGCGGCAGCACGCTTCCGGCTTGGCGGGAAAAGAAATTCACGATCTCTGGGCGACCCGGCTTACTTTCCCACCTGGTCCACCATCAGCCGCTCGATCGCGGTGGCGCGCCCGGTGGCTTCGTCGCAGTCAATCAGCGCCCCGCACAGCTTCACATTGCCCGTAGCCGCCTCAAAGCGCATGGGCAGGTTTTTCAAGAAGCGGGTGATGATCTGCTCCTTCTGCACCCCGATGACGCTGTCATAGGGGCCGGTCATGCCCACGTCGGTTAGATAGGCGGTGCCCTGCGGCAGGATGCGCTCATCGGCCGTGGGCACGTGGGTGTGGGTGCCGATCACGGCCGTCACCCGGCTGTCAAGATACCAGCCCATGGCGACCTTCTCCGAAGTGGCCTCGGCGTGAAAGTCCACCACGATCACCTTAGCCTTGATCTTCTTCAGCAGCTGGTCAGCCGCGCGGAAAGGATCGTCGTTGGGCGACATGAAGACCCTGCCCTGCAGGTTGATCACGGCGTAATCCACGCCTTCGTGAGTGCGGCCTTCGAATACGCCCGTTCCCGGCAGGCTGGCGGGGAAATTGGCGGGACGCAGCACGCGCCGCGCCGGGCCGCTGCCGTTGGCGGTCTCGAAGTACTCCATGATCTCGCGCTTGTCCCAGATGTGGTTGCCGGTGGTGACCACGTCTATGCCCAGCTCGAGCAGTTCCTCGGCCAGGGCGGGGGTGATGCCGAAGCCCCCGGCGGCATTTTCGCCGTTGGCGATCACCAGATGCACGCCATGCTCTACCACCAGAGCTTCCAGTTGCTCGCGCACAACGTTGCGCCCGGGACGCCCGAAAATG
>DATJFA010000634.1:0-5895 GCA_035496015.1 Terriglobales bacterium
CGAACCGCAACAGGGCACGCTGGCCGATGCGTTGAAGTCGCTGAAGCAGGGGGTATCGCGGCGTTGGATAGGGAAGCTCCCACTCAAGCCAAAAGCGGGCTTGAGTGGGCCACCCGGGCATTTCTGGCAGAAGCGGTACTACGATTTCAATATTCGAAATTACGCGCAGTTCGTGGAGAAGCTGCGCTATGTTCACCGCAATCCAGTCAAGCGCGGGTTATGCGATCGTCCGGAGGAGTGGCCGTGGAGCAGCTTTCGCCACTACGCAAGCGGCGCTGAGGGACGCGTAGAGATCGAGTCCGAATGGACAGCACGAAAACGCGAACGAGCGGCGGGAACGCTCTGTCCTGCTGTAGAACTGCCCCACTCAAGCCAAAAGCGGGCTTGAGTGGGCCACCCGTCCACCCGTCCTGGCGATGACCTGCTTCGGTCGGGATGACAGAGGAGGAAGGCGAGGGTTGTCCCCGGACTGAAGTCTTGGGCATCCACAATCAATTGAAGCTGCGAGTTATTCTGTGGGGGTTGAGTGGGCCCCGGACCAAGGGCACTATACTTCGAGGTGAGGTGTCAGGTGGCAACAGAGGGCGAGCCGCACATGAATACGGTCGCAAGAGCAGACGTAGCGGGCCTGAGCAAAGCACACAAGCCTCTTCAAACGGTGGTCTTGATTGTCCTCTCGCTTGTCACGGGGTGGACGCTCTACATGGTTCCGTCGTGGCAGGCGCTCGGAGATCCTTTTCTGCTTGCCGCCGTGGCCGGGGCGGTTACCGTGGCTTGCCTTTGGCTGACGCGTTGGCAGAGGGCAATGAAGTTTGAGCGGGCCTGGCTGGCCGCTTTTCTTGTGGGCATGCCCCTAATCTATGTGATGGGCTGGTTCGTGGCACGAGACCACGCCGCGAGTTGGTGGTTGTGGATAGAGCTTCTGGGATTGGCGATCTATGCCGCTTTCGCCGTCCTCGGTTTAAAGAAGTCGCCCTGGTTCCTGGTTATAGGCATCGCAGGCCATGGAATCGCCTGGGATGCCTGGCACTATAAAAACTCGGCTTATGTTCCGGATTGGTATGCCGTTGCCTGCCTGCTCGTGGATTTAGCGCTTGCAGCCTATGTGAGCACGCGTGTTCCGGCCTACAGAGAGGCGTGGCGGATGGGGAAGAAGGACTAAGAGTTAGCCGGGCCCACCGTTGGAGTGTATTCATCCTGGCTTAGCAGGAGTTCTAATCCCACTCAAGCCAAAAGCGGGCTTGAGTGGGGCACCCGTTCTAATCCCACTCAAGCCAAAAGCGGGCTTGAGTGGGGCACCCGTCCGGCGCTACGACGCAACGAAGGCGCACGTGGAGGGCTCTGTTATAATTTGGCCGTTCACCCTAGATCATCCACGTGTCCCGCAGAGTGCCCAGCTTGAAATTTGGCGCCATCGTCTTAGCTGTCGTTCTACTTCTTGTGCTCACCGCCTGCAGCGGGGGAAGCAGCCCCAGCAGCCAGCAGTCGGTGAGCAACATCCGGCCGCGGGCATTTGTTTCCAATGCCGGAGCGAGCACCGTGCAGATCGTGAATGCGGGCACCGACGTCCTGGACTTTGCCCATAGCATTAATGTGGGGACGTCACCCGGCCTGATGGCGCTGGCGCCGAACCGGAGCGTGACGCTGGTTTTCAACTCGCTCAGCAACAATGTTTCCGTGGTCAACAACACGCAGGAATCGCAGACCGCCACCATTTCCATACCCGGCTGGACGGAAAGCATGGCCGTCGCGCCCGACAGCAGCCAGGGATATGTGGCCATGCCGGCGGCGACGGTGCTGGGCCATCCTTCCGGAATCGTGGACGTGCTGGACCTGGCGAACAACAACGTGAAATTTACGCTCAATATTCCGCAGGCGCGCCGGCTGGCGCTGAACCACAGCGGCAACCGGCTGCTGGTATTCAGCGACAACTCCGATTCGGTGACGGTGATTAATCCTAACCAGATTGGCAAGGGCGCATATTCCACCACAGTCACGGGATTTGACCGGCCGGTGGCGGCGGTTTTTACCGATGACGACAGCACCGCCTACGTCCTGAATTGCGGCCCGGAGTGCGGGGGCAGCAATGCGGGGATGACGGTGCTGCACATGAATACGAATACGACCGGGGCCAGGGTGGGCCTATCCGGGGCGACGATAGGGCTGCTCTTCGGCGGCAATCTCTACGTGGCGGGCAGCGGAAACGGAGTGGGCACGGTGCAGGCGGTGAACACGGCCAGCCTGGTGGCTTCGCCGCCGGTGAACATCAGCAATGGCTACCATAACCGCATGGAGCTGGGCAGCAACAATAAGCTCTTTGTTGGCGCGCACGGCTGCAGCAGCCGGGGATGCCTCACCATTTTCGACATTGGGGCGGCAACCGCGGTGGTGGATACGCCCAGCGGCGATGTGACCGGCATTGCGCCCATTGCCGGCCGCAACGTTGTTTATGTAGTCGAAGGCGGCGAGTTGCGTATTTTCGATACGACCACCAACGCCACTTCCACCACGCACTTCATTGACATCGTCGGCCAGGCGGTGGATGTGAAGGAAGTGGACGCGCCGAAGTAAGCCCTCGTTCAACCTTGTATCTTCCGCTTCGTGTGCCGCCCCTGACGGGGCTCGAATCAGCCTCTTACCTTTTCCCAGGGCTGACGCCCTGGGCTAAGAGCTGCTTCGCCCTGCGGGCTCGATACTCGGCAACTGGAATATATGTGCCACCTCTGACAGTGGGAGATCATTTTGCCGGCTGCAGAACGAGCTGGTGGGCTCGGGAAGAGGCGATCGCCTGCTCCGAAAATGGAAGGCGGAAAGTGGCGCCGCCAAACCACGCCGGCCACTGGTCCATGTAGTAGGGGCTGAAAAGATTGCCCGACTGGCCGGTGACGATGTTCAGGGTGGAGTTATCGAGGTCTGCCAGGTCCACGGTGGTGCGCTCGGAAGGACCAAAGTGACGGCCGACCGCTTTGACGGTGTAGCTGTCACCCGATTGGGGATGGAGTCCTGGCCCGGCCAAGTGTCGCAGAATGGGAACAGCGCCAAAAATGGGGTGATTGATCTCAACCGGGTTGAGGTCACCCCAGCGCCAGTCAGCCAACTGCGAAGGAACTCCCGGGCGCTGGAGTGCCGACTCCACGGCTGCAGCCAGAAGTTCGTTGTAATTGTGAAACTGCGAGGGGAGCCAGCGCTGCGGCTGGTACAAGAGCACATTTTCCAGCCACACCGGCCGCATGAACCACTCGTAAGTCTTCCAGGTCAGCTGGCCACCGTCTTCCTTGCTGTCCGCGGGAGCGGCTCCCAGCCTGGGTTCCAAGAGCAGGCGATAGAGTTCCTCGCGCGCCGAGGCTTCCACGGCGGCGGCTGCGGAATCGGCGAGCATGCGGCCGTCCCACTTGCGCATGAGTTCGCGCGCCTCCCGCACCCGGGGCGAGATGCCCTTCACGTGGTCGAGCGCATAGACGAGACGGTCAGCGCAAAAGCGGTCGAAAGTGGAGTAAACGTCGGTTTGCAGGGCCAGCATGTCGGCCGGGGTGAGCTTTTTGTCTGACTGGAGCACCCTATAGATCCGCGCGGTGCGGTAGGGCGGCCCCCACTCCACGCTGAGGGAGAAGGGATACTTGTCGGGCGTGATGCGGCCATTGGCCGTGGCCAGAATTCCTGAGGGCGGGTTGAAGAAGCTGGGTAGCTTGTCGAAGGGCACAAAGCCGGTCCACTCATGGGCATTGTCGGCGCCGGAGACGGGCAGGCTGCCATCGCCCGAGGCACGGATGGGCACACGCCCAGTGGCCTGGTAGCCGATGTTGCCGTCCACGTCGGCATAGACCACGTTCTGGCCGGGCGCCACCCAGGTGGAGAAGGCGCGGCGAAAATCATCCCAGCTTTGCGCCGCATCCACATCCACGAAGGGAAGCGCGAGGGAGTTGGGGGTGTAAAGGGTCCACTGCAGCGCGAGCTGGCGTTTTTCGCTGGGGATTAGCTCGGTGATGATGGGCCCGTGGCGGGTGACCAGCACATCGAAGTTGACGTCCGGCTGACCCTTCACATGGATCACTTCGTGGCGGCGCTCCGGCTGCTGCCAGCCTTTGGGCGTCTGGTATTGGCCGCTACTGTTAAAGTTTTCGATGAACACGTCCTCGACAGTGGGCCCGATGTTGGTGAAGCCCCAGGCAATGCGCTGGTTGTGCCCGAGAATAACGGTGGGGGTGCCGGGGAGCGTGACGCCGGCCACGTTGAAATCGTCGGCCTTGAGGTGGGCCTCATACCACAGGGCGGGCATCTGGTGGCCGAGGTGGGGGTCGTTGGAGAGCAGAGGCTTGCCGGAAACGGTGTGAGCGCCCGAAACGACCCAGTCGTTGGAGCCCAGCTCCGGACGTATGTCGGAGCCGGCGGCCGCGGCCAAGAGCAGGGAATCGCCGCCGCGCTCGCCTTTGCCCTTTGCCGGAGGTTCCTCGGTCATTTTCTGTGGATCCTGTCCCGGGGGATGGTCGCGCCAGGAGGAGTTGGGATAAAGGTCGGCCGTGAGGTCCGGGCCCAGCTTAGCCTGGATTTTTTCGCGCTCCAGGGCGACCTTGGCGGAGTAGTGGTTCAACTCCTTGACCATGTTGGCTTCGATTACGAGCGAATCGGCGACGGTCCAGGGGCGTGGTGAGTAACGCAGGATGCGAAACTCCAGGGGCAGGCGGTCGCGCTGCTCGGCGATGAAGTCGTTCACGCCGCGGGCATAGTCCTCGAGGTAGGCGCGATCGCGGGGAGAAAGCTCGTCCAGGGCCTTCTGGGCGCGCGCTTCCAGGCCGAGTATGCGCTGTTCGCGGTCGTGCTTGACCCAGGATGGGCCCAGGACTTCAGCCATCGCGCCGGCGGCGAAGCGCCGGGTCATGTCCATTTCCCACAGGCGGTCCTGGGCGGTGACATATCCCTGGGCGAGGAAGAGGTCTTCCATGTTGGCGGCTTCGATGGTGGGCACGCCGTGCTCATCGCGAGTGACGGCAACGGGGGCGGAGAGGCCGGCAAGGTTGAGGCTGCCGTCGAGCTGGGGAAGGGCAGTAGTGGCCTTGTAATAGAGGCCGCCGGCCAGGGCAGCGGCCAGCAGCACCAGCAGGACGGCGAGCGCGAATAGCCAGCGCAGGGTTCGGCGGGCAGTGCCTGCCTGGGGAAGAGCGATCTCAGGAGTGGCCATGGGGAGAAGGTGATTGTAGGGCGAGGGAGGCTGAGGAAACAACGGCAAGTTGAAAATGAATTTCATTTTCAAAATGGCGGCGGCCTTGCTATGCTGAACCCGGGCCAACCGGCCGCATCCTTCTTCATGCTGCAGAAGCGCATTGACGATCAGCCCCTGCTCTCCCGCGAAATGATGCAGGAGGCGGAGCAGATCCTGCACAACCACCTGAAGCGGGTGGGCCTGAAACATACGGCCCAGCGCGACACCATTCTGCGTACCTTTTTGGAGACGCGCGAGCACCTCTCCATGGACGAGCTGCACCGCCTGGTGAAGCGCAAGGACCCGCGCATCGGCTTTACCACGGTTTACCGCACGCTCAAGCTGCTGGCAGAGTGTGGCCTAGCCAGCGAAGTGGCGTTCCATGACGGCATTGCCCGCTTCGAGCACCAGTACAACCGGCGCAGCCATCACCACATGGTGTGCACCGAGTGCGGCAGCTCGGTGGAGTTTTTCTCGCCGGAGGTGGACCGGCTGGAGCAGGAGATTGGGCGCAAGCACCACTACCTGACCACCCGCCACACTTTCCAGATCTACGGGTTGTGCGAGAGCTGCCGGAAAAAGGCCGCCAGCCGTCCCAGTTCATGAAAGGCGACGTTGCCTTATAGGCCGGTTTCTGCTAATGTCCGCGCCATCGAAAGTATTCCAGGGGCTGTAAGGACTCGGAATAACCGTTTCTA
>DATJFA010000635.1:0-3642 GCA_035496015.1 Terriglobales bacterium
CGCGAATCTTCTTTGGTGGCGACACCTCGGCTACCCGCCCGTCGCGCAGCAACACGTCGAGCTCGGCATCCACCCGCGCCGCCGGATCCATCACCCGCCCGCCACGTATGAGCAGCGAGCCCGTTTTGTTAGTTCCCTTTGCCACTGGTCAATTCCCAAAGTCGACAGGCGACACTAAATTGGCGTCATCCTGAGCGACTTCAGTCGCGAAGGATCTCGCGTGTACTGCCTAAAGATTTTGCTGCTGCACGCGAGATGCTTTCGGGCCTGAAGGCCCTCAGCATGACGCCGATCAAAGACGTGCGCTCAAACCAGTCGCCAGATTCTCTCTGCGCCCTCTAAGTTGATCATTTCGCCTTCCCCAAAGCGCGGGCCAGGATGGCCATGCGGACCAGCACGCCGTTGCGCACCTCTTCGCGGATCACTGCCTGCGGCGAATCGGCCACCTCGCTGGTCAGTTCCATGCCGCGGATAATCGGCCCGGGATGCATGACTAGCGCGCCCGGTTTCGCCAGCCGCAGGCGCGCGGTGGTCAGCTGATACTTGGCGATATACTCGCCCACTTCGAACTGCATCTCCGCCAGGCGCTCTTTCTGCACGCGCAGCAACATGATTACGTCGGCGGCGCGAATGGCCTCTTCCAGATGGCGGGTGATGTGCAGCCCCTTAGCCAGCGTGGCCGCCGTTTCGGGCACAAATTCCGGCGGTCCGCAAAGCGTGAGCTGCACGCCGAACTTGCTCAGCAGGTGGATATTAGAGCGTGCCACCCGGCTGTGGTAAATGTCGCCCACAATGGCCATGCGCTTGCCGCGCAGATCTTTCATGTGTTGCAAAATGGTAAAGGCGTCGAGCAGGGCCTGCGAGGGGTGCTCGTGCATGCCGTCGCCGGCGTTGATCACGGGCACATCGAGATGGGCGGCGATCAGGTGGGGCGCGCCGGCATTGGGATGGCGGAATACCAGAGCATCGCAACCCACTGCCCGCAGAGTATAGCCGGTATCCAGCAGCGACTCGCCCTTCTCAATGCTGGAGCCGCTGGCATGCACCAGCAGGGTGATGGCGCTCAGCCTCTTGGCCGCCATCTCGAAGGAAGTCCGCGTACGGGTGGAAGCTTCGTAAAAGACCAGGCCGACGGTCTTACCGCGCAACAGAGGCCGGGGCTGGCCCCTCTGCATGCGACGCGCCAACTGCAGCAGGCCGGTTATCTCTTCCGCCTGCAGGTGTTCGATGCCCAGCAGCGACCCCGGCGCGAACGTATTGAGGCCCAGCGACCCGCGGCGCTGGGCGACTACCGCCATCAGCTTTCCCGCTCCACCAGCAACACCTTTTCGGCGTTGTCCACTTCCTTCAGCTTGACCTCGATGATCTCGTTATCGGTGGTCTGCACCATGCGGCCCACATAGGTAGCTTCGATGGGCAGTTCGCGGTGGCCGCGGTCAATGAGCACGCAAAGCTGGACCCGCCGAGGCCGCCCATGCACGAACAGGGCGTCCATGGCGGCGCGCGTGGTGCGGCCGGTATAGAGCACATCATCCACCAGCACCACATGCTTGCCGGTGACCTGGAATTCCAGGTCCTTCTCCTGCACCACGGGCTTGTGGTCAATGGTGGAAAGGTCGTCGCGGTAGAGCGTAATGTCGAGGCTGCCCACGGGCACAGGCTTGTCTTCGATGCGCCCGATGAGCTTGCCCAGGCGCTCGGCCAGAGGCACGCCGCGGCGGCGGATGCCGACCAGCGCCAAGTCCTCCACGCCATTGTTCTTTTCCACGATTTCGTGAGCCAGCCGTATGAGGGTGCGCTCGATTTCGGAGGCGGACATCAATTGCGCCTTCTGGCGCAGCTTGGGCGGGCGGGGTAAAGGTTGTGCAGTCATTGAAGCGGCATGATACGCGGTGGCGTAGCTTGAGCACAAGCTTAGCGGCAAGGCGCGGCCAAGCATGCGCCGCGGAGGACACAAAGAGCACAGAGGATTCGTGTTCATTCCCGGCTGACGAGCCAGATTGTCTTATTCGCTGGCGCGGGACTCGAAGCGCGTGCTGCGCTTGATAAACGCCAGGTCCACCTTTCCTGTAGGCCCATTGCGCTGCTTGGCGATGATGAGTTCGGCGAGGCCGTCGAGATCGGGGTCGTCGGGCTTGTAAACTTCTTCGCGAAAAATGAAGGCCACCACGTCGGCATCCCGCTCAATGGAGCCGGATTCACGCAGGTCCGCAAGCTGCGGACGGTGGTCGCCGCCACGGCTTTCCGGGGCGCGGCTGAGCTGGGAAATCGCAATCACCGGCACGCGCAACTCCTTGGCCAGTCCCTTCAGGCCGCGGGAGATTGCGGAAACCTCCTGGGTGCGGTTCTCAAAACGGCGTCCGCCCAAGCCGCTGCCCGACATGAGCTGCAGGTAGTCCACGATGATCAGGTCCAGCCTTCCTTGGGACTGTTGCAGGCGGCGCGCCTTGGCCCGCATTTCGGAAAGCGAGATGCCGGGGGTATCGTCAATGTAGATGGGCGCTTCGCTCAACTCGCCCAGCGCGGTCACCAGCTTGGAGTAATCTTCACGGCCGAGGAAGCCGGTGCGCATTTTGTGCGAGTCCACCCGGGCATGGGAGCAGAGCAAGCGCAGCAGCAGCGACTCACGGGACATTTCCAGCGAGAACATGCCTACCACCTTTTTGTCGCGCACGGCCGCGTTCTCGGCAATGTTCATGGCGAAGGCGGTCTTGCCCATGGAAGGCCGGGCGGCCACGATGATCAGATCTGAGGGCTGCAGGCCGCTGGTCATGTTGTCGAAATCCACAAAATGGGTTTCCAGGCCGGTGATGCGCTGCCCGCGCTCGTACAGGGCGTCCAGTGAGCCAAACGACTCTTTGACGATTTCGCGAATGTCGAGGAAGCCACGGCCAATGCGATTCTCGGAAAGCTGGAAGATGGCGGCTTCGGCGGCGTCGAGGATTTCTTCGGCCGGGTCGGACTGCTCGGCCGCTCGGGCAATGGCTGTATTGGCGGCGTGAATCAGGCCGCGCAGCAGCGCCTTGTCGCGCACTATCTTGACGTAGTGCTCGATGTTGGGTCGGCGGGGCAGACCGTCGGTGAGCGAGGTCAGGTAAGCCACGCCGCCCACCGCTTCCACCTCGCGGCGGCGCGCCAGCTCTTCCGTGAGCGTGACCGTGTCGATGGGCCGGGAGGTTTCCGCCAGGTCCACCATGCGGGAATAAATGCGCCGGTGGGCATCGAGGGCGAAGTCGTCGGCCCGAAGGTGTTCGGCTGCCTGGTTATAGGCGAAGTTGTCCAGCAGGATGGCGCCCAGGATGGAACGTTCGGCGTCTACGCTGGCGGGCAGCGTGCTTTCCAGGGTGTAGTCAGTGGTCGCCATGGTGGGAAGTCAGCTGGAAGAATGTAGCGCGGAAAACTGTTGTGGGTGATTGTGAATTGCGAACGCCCAATTCGGAAATCGCGGATGAAATCAGCCGGCGCATGGCTTGACTCTGGAAACCAAATTATGGGGCGAAACAAAAAGCGAAGTCAATGGCGGATGTGGCCCCACTTAAGCTCCTGGGAGCAGACAAACCTCAAAACCCTGTCATGCTGAGCGAGGATGCGCCATGCAATGCGCATCCGAGTCGAAGCACCTTGTGTTTTCTTACGATGCTA
>DATJFA010000636.1:0-2996 GCA_035496015.1 Terriglobales bacterium
GGCAGGTGCCGCTTACGGAAATGCTGTCGCCAATTTTCAGCTCGCTCGGCAGACGCGAGGCCGAAATAGTGAGACGGCGTTTCCCGCCGTCTTCCTTGATCTTCTCCACCCGCCCAACCTCTTCTATTAATCCGGTGAACATGGCCTCATTGTATGCGAAAGGCTCCGGCCGGAACTGGGGCGCTCAGCGAGTTCCGGTGGCGCTCGCGGGCGGCGCTGGACGGTTGGAAATCCGCTGCGAGAGCCACTCCGGGTTCGTTCCCATGCCGCTCAAAGCGGCTCCGCCCAGCGCCAGCAACCCGAAAATTGTGATGGCGAAAGCTCCCAGGAGCGGAATGGCCTGCAGCACGCCCACCAGCACCGCTCCCGCAATCACCGCTCCCATGACGCCGGCGGTAGGGGCCAGGTTGTGGCCGATCCAGGCGCTCACCCCGGCATAGCCGACAATGGCCAGCGCCACCATGCCCAGCGATAGCGCGATAAAGACAAGCGGCGCCAGCGGCCCCGCCCAATGAAATGCCCCCACCAGTATCACGAAACTTATCACCACGCCCACGCCAGCCAGCAGGCCAAGTCCGGTATGCTGGCGCAGGGCCTGTACCACGGTTTCGATGCGGTGCTCACCCAGCACCGCCACGCAAAGAACGCAGATGACCACTCCTGCCACCAGCAGGAAGATGAGTGGCCCCAGCAGAATCAGCGCCAGTCCTCCCGCCCCGCCCGGCAGGGAAGGGTTTGATACTTCTCCCCCAATCTGGGCGCTGGGATCACGCTGCAGTTTGCCGCCTACCAGGCTCACATCGCCATGAACCACCGCCCCGGGGCCCAGGCGCAAGTTGCCGCCTACCACCACCGTGTCACCTTGCACCGTCCCATCCACCTGCACACTGCCGCCTACCGCCACCAGGTCGCCGCGGGCACGCCCCGCAATGCGAATGGAGCAGCCGACACAAACGGCGTCACCCACCGCCTCGTCCGGGCCGACATCAATGGATTTGCCAACCCGCACCACATCACTGCCGTGCTCGGCCGCGTGGAGGAAAGGAGCGGCGAGGAGCAACCCGCATAGGGAGGCCAATACCGCAAGCGTTTTCATGGCCGACTCCAAATGGAAAGCATCCGGACGTTCCGGCACCAGGCGGCCAACATAGCCCTGCGTTTGTCCTCTGTCAAACCGCCAGCCCAAGCGGCGGCTGGGCCGCTACCAGGCAAACTGCCGGTGTTGGCTATAATGATGGTTTAGCGCCGCTTCTGTTGCAGCTTTTTGACGGACGCATCCTCCCATGATTCAGACCCTGTTCGGCACCGTTGAACCCAGCTTCCTCGACCGCATGAAGCAGGCGGTCACCCGCACCCGCGAGAACCTGAGCGAGCGCCTGGAAGACGTGGTTTCCTTCCACAAAGAAATTGACCGCTCCACCCTGGACGACCTGGAAGCCACGCTGATCGGGGCCGACCTGGGCACCACTACCACCCACGAGGTGCTCGACAAGCTGCGCGAGAAGGCTGACCGCAAGCAGATTGCAGATGTGGCCGAACTCAAGCGCCTGCTCAAGGAAGAGCTGCTGGCCATCCTTAATCAGGGCAGTTCGCAGCCCGCTCAAAAGGTCGAGGGCGAGCCCGAGGTCATCCTCGTCGTGGGTGTGAATGGTACCGGCAAGACCACCACCATCGGCAAACTGGCGAACGTGCTGCACGCCGACGGCAAGTCGGTGCTGTTGTGCGCCGCTGATACGTTCCGCGCCGCGGCCATCGAGCAGCTGGAAATTTGGGGGACCCGCACGGGCACGGAAGTGATCAAAACTAAGCCTGGCGGCGACCCGGCGGCTGTGCTCTTTGACGCACTACAGGCGGCCAAGGCGAGGCAAGCCGACTACGTCATCGTGGATACTGCCGGGCGTCTGCACACCAAGGTAAACCTGATGGCCGAGTTGGAAAAGATGCGGCGCACGGCGCAGCGCATCATTCCCGGCGCGCCTCACGAAACGCTGCTCATCATGGACGCCACCACCGGCCAGAACGGGCTGCAGCAGGCACGGCTCTTTACGCAATCCTCGGGCGTTACCGGCATCGTGTTGACTAAGCTGGATGGCACAGCCAAGGGCGGTGTGGTGGTCGCGATCACCCGCGAACTTGGGCTGCCCGTGCGCTACGTGGGCGTGGGCGAAAAACCCGGCGACCTGCTGCCCTTCGACCCGCAGGCCTTTGTGGATTCACTGTTCGAGTAAATCATTCTTTCACCACCAGGCACAGAGACACAGAGGAAAACAATTGACGATTGATGATTTACGATTGACGATTGCAGCCCGTTCGAGGCTGCGGCAGTCCAATCCTCAATCGTAAATCCGCAAAGATTCTTCCTCTGTGCCTCTGTGGTGAAATTGATACTCGATGGCTGACGAAACTGACGAACGTTACATGCAGAAGGCGCTGGAGTTGGCGCGCCAGGGCATCGGCCTGGCTTCGCCCAACCCGTGCGTTGGCGCCGTTCTGGTCAAGGACGGCCAACTCGTCGGCTTCGGCAGCCATACCTATGAAGGCCTGAAGCATGTCGAAATTCTTGCCCTCGAGCAGGCAGGCGAGCGCGCCCGCGGGGCCACGCTCTACCTCAACCTCGAGCCCTGCTGCCATCAGGGCCGTACCGGGCCCTGCGCTGACGCGCTGATTGCCGCCGGCGTGCGCCGGGTGGTTGCATCCATTCCCGACCCCAACCCTCTGGTGGCGGGGCAGGGATTTGCGCGTCTGCGTGCGGCAGGAATGGAGGTGGCGTTGGGGCCGGGCGCGGACGAAGCTCGCAAGCTCAACGAGTCATTTGCCAAATACATTCGCCACAAAACGCCTCTCGTAACCCTCAAAGCGGCCATGACTCTGGACGGCAAAATCGCGCCTCCACCGGGCGAGTCTTGCAACCCCACGGCGCTGGGCGCTGGGGGCGTAAGCGGCGGCTGGATTACCAGCGAAGCGGCGCGCGCCCACGTTCACCAGTTGCGCCAGCG